>JANOJK010000027.1:0-6720 GCA_031408165.1 Acidobacteriota bacterium
GGGTACTCGAGCCGCGCCTCGGGATCGAAGTCCCAGTACCGGAACTGCCGCGCGCCGCCGCTCGACACCACGAGGGCGTGCGCGGGCGGCAGCCGCGTGACGCCCTCCCACAGGGTCTCCTCCCCGGACGCCGGCACGGCAGTGAGGTATTCCGCGACCGCGCCGCGATTGATCCTCGCGCGCATGTCCGGATGCGCGAGGAGCTGCTGAGGCTCGGAGGCGACCGCAGTGCCGCCGGGCACCGCCGCGTGGAAGAGGGGACGCTGCCCCAGGACGTCTCTCGCGCACACGAGATGCCGCCGCCCGGCGTCCCAGACCGCGAAGGCGAAATCCCCGAGCAGAAACGCCGGTGACTGCTCGGCCCATTTCGCGTATGCCGCCAGCCCCAGGGCGGCATCGCTCACAGCGGAGTCGATGCCGAGCGCGCGCCGGAGGTCGTCGCGGTTGTCCAGCCTGCCGTCGAGCACGATGGCGCTACCGTCCAGGGCCGTGGCGAAGGACGCCACCGGCACGCCGTCCCTCCCGGCCGACGAGGCATGGCCGAGTGACACCGGTCCGGACGACCACGCGAGTCCCTGCCCGGTGCCACGATGGGCGGCGGCGTCCAGCATGCGCCGGATGTCCGGGCCGGCGTCACGGCCGTCCGCGGCGAAGACGGCGGCGATGGCAGTCATGGCGCGGGGGGCGGCGCCGTCCCGGAGACGAGGAGCCCGCGCGTCTTCAACTCCGCCAGAAGCTCGTCGACGTCGCGCGCGACGTCGCCGGGCGCGGCATCGAATTCTGCGGCAATCGTCGATACCACTTCGGCCGGCGTCGACCCCGCCTCGAGCAGCATCCAGACGCGGGTGCCCACGCCGTTCAACCCGAAGTAGCGCCCGCTGGCGAGATCGAGGAGCACCGCCTCTCCTTCGAGCTCGCGAAAGATCACGTCGGCGCTGGGACGCAGGGAGATGTCTGGTGTCATGTCCGTCCTGCCCGTGAAGCGAGGATGATCCACACGTCGGCGTCCGGGTGCCAGGGACCGCCGCGGTAATCCCCGAGCACCGCGCGGATCCGGAAGCCGGCCTTCTCGAGGCGGCGGCGCATCTGCGGGACCGAGAGCGTCCGGAAGATCAGCGCGAACCGGTGCACGCGCCTCTCCCTGCCGCGCCGCTCGACGTATTCCTGGTCGAACATCGTGAGGCGCCGGCGGGTGTCCTGGCGGACGGTTTCCCGCAGCGTCAGGTGCGTGCGCGCGTCGCTGGATCCCGACAACGTCACCCGCCGCGTGTATTCGGACCAGCGCGGCAGGTCCGGCACCAGGTCGATGCCGAAGACGCCGTCACGCCTGAGCACGCGCGCGACGCTTGCGAGCGTCGCCGCGAGGTCACGCTCGGATGTCAACGACTGGAGCATGCCGTACGGGGCCATCACCAGCCCGAACCCCGGACGCGTGCGGAACGGCAGCCGGCGGATGTCCCCGCGGACGAAGCGCGCGCGGTCGATCACCCGCGCGCGGCGGGCTTTCATCCGGGCGCGGCCCAGCATCGGCTCCGACCGATCGATCCCGACGAGGCGGGCGCCGGATTTCAGCAGGGGGAGCGCCAGCCGCCCCGTCCCGCAGCCCAGTTCCAGGACGGTGCCGGACTGCTGGCGGGCCAGGGTCCGCCAGAACGCCAGGTCGCGCCGCGCCACCGTGCGCGCGTTCTCCCAGTCGTAGAACGGGGCGTACTGGTCCCACCCTTCCCAGCCTTCGCTCATCTCGGTCAGCGCAGGTAGGGTAGCAGAACCGCGCCCGCGGTTGTGTAGTAACCGGTTGCACGACAGCGAGTTGTAAGGCATCCGCGCCGCTATGACAGAACTGTCAGTCGGTGGCCACTTCTGGGACAGTGCCGGCAAGCCCGTGCTCCAGTTTTGGCTGTCTGGCAAGGGGAGAAGCTGGTACGCTTCATGGTAATAGGCCGGTAGCCATCTGCGCCATCAAAGGCCTCTAAGTCTGCGCCCCGGGCATGCAGGTGCCGATAAGGTTGTACAACGTGAAGAGCCCGCCCCCCAGTCCCTCGACGCTGCGATGGATGGCTGCCGCCACGCTCGTCGCCGTGTGTACGGTCGCGGCCCCGATGCCGGCCGAGGGCGGTCGGCCCGATGTTCCGTCGCGCGTCGGCGTCTCGCGGGGCGCGAGCAGCCGGACGTCGGTGCTCGGCGTCGCGTGGACGGTGGACAACGCGCCCATTGCCGGTGCGCGCGTGCAGCTCAGAAACCTGGTGAGCGGGAAGCTCGAGTCGAAAGCGGTCGCGAATACCGCCGGGCAGTTCACGTTCTCCGGGTTCGAGGGGGGCACCTACCTCGTCGAGCTGACGAATGAGAACGAACGGATCCTGACCGTGGGCCACCCGTTCACGATCGCCCAGGGGGAGACGGTCGCCACGTTCGTGCGGCTCGGGGCCAGGGTGCCGTGGTCCTCCACCTTCTTCGGCAACGCCGCGCGGGCGGTGGCGACCGCCGCCGCGAGCCAGGGCATCACCGCCATTGCGCCCGTGCAACTCCCCAAGAGCCGGTAGCGCCGCGACATGTTCGACACGCAGGAACTCCGCACGCAGGGGCCGGCCGACGTGGCCGTTCAGGCCCCGCTGCAGCTGCCGGCCTCGCCGCCGCAGCCGGTGCACGTGCTCGACCGGCTGAACGCCGTCTTCAAGCACCGGCGTCTGGCGGCCGTGGCCTTCCTGCTCGTCGTCACGAGCATGATGGTGCAGACCTACTCCACCGTGCCCGTCTACCAGGCGTTCTCGCGGCTGCAGATCCAGGACGAGCGGACCGTGCAGGTGGGGACGCTGAACGCGAACGACTTCTGGCAGGAAAGCGAGCCGTACTACCGGACGCAGTACGCCATCATCGAGAGCCGCGGCCTGGGGCGGCGCGTCGTCCGCAAGCTGAATCTCCAGAGCAACCCGATGTTCAACGGGACGGCCCCGGCGCCGCGCGATCCGATTTCGCTCGCGCGGCAGGCGCGCGCGTCGGCGAGCGCCTGGGCCCGCGGCCTCGTCGCGAGCCCCGTCCCCGTGGTGGCGCCGCCGGCGCCCGATGAATCCGCGCAGGAAGCGCGCCTGATCAGCGCATTCCTGGGCGGCCTGGACGTCCAGCCCGAGCCGGCCACGCGGCTGGTCAAGGTCCTCTACCAGCACAGCGATCCGCGGTTCGCGGCGCTCGCCGCCAATGCGGTTGCCGAAGAATACGCGCAGCAGAACATCGACCTGCGCCTCGCGAACACCGACAAGACGCTGCTCTGGCTCGGCGAAGAGCTCAAGCGCTACGAGCAGCAGTTGAGTGAAAGCGAAACGGCGCTCTCGCAGTATCGCGAGCAGAACGACGCCGGGTCGCTGGACGAGAAGCAGAATCTCGTCGGGGCGCGCCTCAACCAGTTGAACGACACGGTCACGACGGCGCGGAACCAGCGGCTCACCAAGCAGGCGATTTACGAGCAGTTGAAGGGCGCCAACCCGACCGACGACGCCGTGGACAACTTCCCCGTCGTCGGCAGCAACGCGGGGGTCGTCGAGGCGAAGAACATGCTGGCGACGGCCGCGGCGCAGCAGCAGAGCCTGTCGGCCCGCTACCTCCCCGGCCACGCCAAGATGGTCGAGATCAACGGGCTGGTCGACAACGCGCGGCGGCGGCTGGTCGCGGAGCGGACGAAGGTCCTCGAGAACATCCGGAACGACTACAACGCGCTGGTTACGCAGGAGCGCAGCTTCTCGCAGCAGCTCGTCGAACAGCAGGCGCGGGTGAACGACCTCGACAAGAAGGGCGGCAGCTACAACATCCTCAAGCGCAAGGCGGACAGCGAGCGCACGGTGTTCCAGACCCTGCTGCAGCAGCAGAAGGAACTGGCGGTCGTCGCGAACAGCCGCGCCAACAACGTGCAGGTGATGGACAAGGCGGAGGTCCCCGGCGCGCCGATTCTCCCGAACCCGCGCAAGGACTGGATCACCGCCATCCTGGCCGGGGTCACGCTCGCGCTGAGCCTGGCGTTCGGGATCGAATATCTCGACGACACCGTGAAGACGCCCGAAGACATCACGCGGCGCCTGCGGCTGCCGCTGCTCGGGCTGGTGCCGGCGGTCCGCGGCAATCGCGTGCCGATGCTGACCGAGTCCGTGCCGCACGACTTCGGCGAGGCCTTCCGGTCGCTGCGCACGTCGCTGGTGTTCACGAGCGGCGCGCAGTCGACCCGCATCGTCGCGGTGACGAGCAGCCAGCCGCTCGAAGGCAAGACGACGACCGCCTGCAACCTGGCGATGGCGCTCGCGCTCGGCGGCTCGCGCGTGCTGCTCATCGACGCCGACATGCGCCGCCCCGGGCTGCACAAGACGATGGGGCTGGAGAACGGCACCGGGCTGTCGCACCTCCTCGTCGGCCAGGCGCGCGTGCGCGACGCCGTGCAGCGCACGAGCGAGCCCAATCTGGTCGCGATCACCGCGGGCCGCACGCCGCCGAACCCGTCGGAGCTGCTGTCCTCCGAGCGGATGACCAACCTCCTCGCGAACCTTGCCACCGGCCCGTTCGACTGGGTGATCATCGACACGCCGCCGGTGCTGGCCGTGACCGACGCCGTCATCCTCGCGCAGCGCGTTTCGGGCGTGGTGTTCGTCGTCGGCTCGGAGATGACGCGCCGCGTCCACGCGGAGCGCGCGCTCGAGATGCTGCAGGGCGGTCAGCCGCGCAGCATCACCGTCGTCCTGAATCGCGTTGACTTCAACCGCAACAAGTACTACTACTCCCGGTACTACGGCTACCAGTACAAGAGCTACTACGGGCAGGGGCAGGACGCGGCATAACGCGCCCTCCGCCGGCTGGGGCGCGCACGCGCTCGTCGTCCTGCTCGCGTGCACGACGTTCCTCTTTGCGGGCGCCTATCCTTCCTCGCTCGTCCTCCCGGGCCTGATTCTCCTCCTGCTGACAATCACGCTCCGCCCGTGGCGTGGGGCGAGCGAGTCACCCCGGCTCCATGGGTGGCTGGCGGCGATTGCGGCCCTGATGGCGCTGCAGCTCCTGCCGCTGCCCGCGTTCCTGGGCGATCGGCTCTCCCCCGCCGGACGCGGGATCTGGCAGAGCCTCAGCCTGACAGCGGTGGCCGGGGCGCTTCCGCTGAGCGTCGATCTGACGGGGACGGTGCGGGCGCTGGCGACAGGGGGCGCGTCCCTGCTGGTCTTCGTCCTCAGCCGGCGGGTGTTCGCCGGAGGCGGCGTGCGGATCGCGGCCCGCGGCATTGCGTCGGTGGGCCTGGGCCTCGCGGCCGTCAGCCTGGCGCAGGACGCCACCGCCCGCGGGCTGATCTACTGGCGCTGGGATCCCGGCGAAGGCCCGCCGCCGTTCGGCCCGTTCCTCAATCGCAATCATTTCGCCACGTGGATCGTCATGGCCGTGCCGGTGTGCCTGGGCTACTTGCTCGCGCACACCTCCGCCCACAAGCACCACGAACTCCCGCGTTCGAGCTGGCGCCTGCCGGTGCTGCGGCTGTTCGACGCCCGATCGATCTGGCTCACGTCGTCGATCTGCCTTATGCTCGTGGCGCTCGTCACGTCGATGTCGCGATCCGGCATGGTCGGGCTGGTCACGGCGCTCGCGGTGGGCGCGTTCCTGCAAGGCCGCAGCGGGCGCTCCGCGGCGGCCTCATGGGCGATCGCGGCGGTGGGCCTTGCGCTCGTCGGCATCGCGATCCGGGTCGGGCCGACGGAGATTCTGCAACGCTTCGGGACGGCCGGCACGGCGGCCGCGTATCGCGCGGGCATCTGGCAGGCGACCCTGCCGGTGGTACAGGATTTCTGGCTGACGGGTTCGGGAGCGGGCACACTGGAGACGGTGATGCTCGTGTACGAGCGCACGCCGTCGTTGTTCCGCATCAACGCCGCGCACAACCACTATCTCCAGGTGGCGGCGGAGGGAGGACTTCTGATCGGGATCCCGGTGCTGGTGGCGCTCGTGCTGTTCGTGCGTGAGTCCGCTGCCGCGCTCGCGCGCGACGACTCCGGCATGTATTTTCTCCGCGCCGGCGCCCTGAGCGGCCTGGCCGGGGTGGCGGTGCAGAGCATCTGGGAAACCGGGCTGACCACGCCGGCCGGCGGCGTGCTTGCCGCGATCGTCGCCGCCATGGTGGTCCACCGCTCCGCCCACCGCGAGCAGGCGGGCGACTGACATGTCGCTGCGGCTCGGCTTCGACATGGACGGCGTCCTCGCCAACTTCCGGGCGGCGTTCCACGACACCGCGGTCACGATCCTCAAGCGGGAGATGGGCGACTTCGATCCGGGCGAGCCCCAGCCGGTGGGCTCGCCGCTGTCGGCGGACGAGGTGCGCCGGGTGTGGGACCACATCGGGAGAACCGCGAACTGGTGGATGGAAGTCGACGCCTACGAACCGGAGCAGATCGCCCGGTTGTACAGCCTGACGCGGGCGGCGAGGTGGGAGGTCTTCTTCATGACGAAGCGGCCGCCGTCGGCCGGGGACTCCGTGCAGTTTCAGACCCAGTGGTGGATCGAGCGCTGCGGCTTCTACCTGCCGTCAGTGCTGACGGTACCGGGCTCGCGCGGGGATGTCGCAAACGCGCTGCGTCTGGACCTCGTGGTGGACGATCTGCTGATCAACTGCGTGGAGGTCGTGAGCGCGTCGCCGGCCAAGGCGATCCTGATGCAGCGGGCGCCGGACACGGCCGCGCGCGAGCATGCGATGGACCGCGGGATCGGCGT
>JANOJK010000036.1:0-1911 GCA_031408165.1 Acidobacteriota bacterium
CGAGGCCGAGGCGACCATTCAGGCCCTCCTCTCCGGTCAGATCGATGCGGTGGTCGATGCGACAAGCCAGACGCCCGTGCTGCTGGCGAAGGCGCAGGAGGCGCTGCAAGCGAGTCTGGGAGAATTCCGGTCCCTGGCCGAGGCGATGCCGCAAATCGTCTGGATCACGCGACCGGATGGCGGCAACAGCTATTTCAACCACCAGTGGATGGATTACACGGGACTCACCCTCGAAGAGAGTCTGGGTGACGGATGGAGCAAGCCGTTCCATCCGGACGATCAGCAGAGAGCGTGGGACGCGTGGCACCGCGCGACGGCGACGATCGGCACGTACTCCATTGAGAGCCGCTTGCGTCGAGCCGACGGCGTATACCGATGGTGGCTCGTGCGCGGCGTGCCGCTGCAGGATGCCAGCGGCACCATTCTCAAATGGTTCGGCACCTGCACGGACATTCACGACCTGAAGCTCGCCGACCTGGAAATCTCCCGGATCAACCGGGCGCTCGGCATGCTGAGCCGCTGCAATGGCGCGCTGATCCGGACGACACGCGAGCCGGACTTGCTGAAGGAAATCTGTCAGATCGTGGTGGAGGTCGGCGGCTACCGGATGGCGTGGATCGGGTATGCGGAGGACGATGAGTCCCGCTCGATCACGCCGATAGCCCACGCCGGCGTGGAGGAGGGGTATCTCACCGAGATCACGGTCACCTGGAACGCGAACGAACCGCACGGACAGGGTCCAGGGGGAGAGGCCATCCGCACCGGTCAGGCCGTGGTGTGTGACGATGTGGCGCGGGATACCCGGTTTGCGCGCTGGCTCCCATTCGCGCAACAACGCGGCTACCGGGGCAACATCTGCCTGCCGCTGCGCGATGCGACACGCACCTTTGGGGTGTTGGCACTGTATGCGGCCGAGGTCCATCCAACGAGTGCCGAGGAGCTGAGGCTGCTGCAGGAAATGGCCGACAACCTGGCGTTCGGCATTGGCAAGGTGCGCGCAGAGTCCGAAAGAGCCCGTCTCGAAGCTCAAGTTCGCGAACAGGCGGCGCTGTTGGACGTCGCTCACGAAGCGATTCTTGTGAAGGACCTCGACGGTCGGATTGTGTACTGGAATAAAGGCGCTGAACGGACCTACGGCTGGAGCGCCGCGGACGCTGTTGGCCGTACGGCGGCGGAGCTATTTCACCATGATGCCGGGTTTCAGCAAGCCCAGGCGACGTGTTTGGTCCGTGGTGAGTGGCGGGGCGAGCAGGTCAGGCTTACCAAAACCGGTCACGAGGTAACCGTTGATGCGCGATGGACGCTGGTGCGGAACGAGCAGGGCCAGCCCACGTCCATCCTTGCCATTGCGACCGACATCACCGAGCGAAAGAGAGCTGCGGAGACCCTGCGAGTCGCGGAAGAGCGCATCCGATTTGCGCTGGACACCGCGAACGTCGGGATCTGGGATATGGATTGCGCTACCGGAGCCTTAAATTGGTCGCGGACCCTCGAAGCGCAATACGGGTTGGAGCCTGGTGGGTTCGGCGGGACGTTCGAGGCGTTCATCGAGCTGATTCATCCAGAGGATCGAGAGTCTGTGCTGGCAACAGTTGGGCCCGCCATGAAGTCGGGCGCCGATTTTTCGGTCGCTCACCGTGCCCGCTGGCGTGACGGCACCGTTCAGTGGCTGACCGGCGCGGGCCGCTTCTTCATCGGTGCGGACGGCAACCCGGTGCGGGGCATTGGCATTTCCCAGAACGTCACCGAACGTCGCACGTTGGAGAGGCAGTATCAACAGGCCCAGAAGATGGAGGCGATCGGACAATTGGCGTCGGGCGTCGCTCACGATTTCAATAACCTGCTCACGGTCATTCAGGGGTTCGCAGGGTTTGTGGCCGACGATGCCACCCTCGACCAGCGGCATGCGAA
>JANOJK010000047.1:0-1690 GCA_031408165.1 Acidobacteriota bacterium
AACAGACCGGCTCCATGTTCACGGAGGAGTTTCATGACGGGCATCACCATCCGCCGCACCGTCGCGATGTGTACCCTGGCCTTCGGCCTGGCGTGTGTCGCGTCACCCGCATTCGCGCAGAGCGGGCAGATCAGGGGCAAGGTCACCGACGCAAAGGGCGCGGTGGTCGACGGCGCGAAGGTGCTGATCGAGAACCTTGATAAAGGGAGCAGGGCGCTCCAAACCAAGACGGACAAGAAGGGTGAGTACATCCAGGTCGGGCTGTATCCGGGCAAGTACCGGATCACGGTGTCGAAGGGCGCGCTGTCGGACACGCGCGAGACCGACATCCACCTGGACATGCTGACGCTCGACTTCAAGCTCGACGCCGCCAGCGGCAAGCCGACCGGAAGCAAGGAAGACGTCGCGAAAGCCAAAGCGATGGCCGACGCCATGAACAAGGCGTTCAGCGAGGGCGTGACGCTCAGCAACGAGGGGAAGTCCGACGAGGCGGTCGCGAAGTTCAACGAGGTGATTGCCGCCGCGCCGAGCTGCGCCGAGTGCTATGCGAACATCGGGACGGTGCAGGGCCAGGCGAAGAAGTACACGGAGGCCGAGGCCGCTTATAAGAAGGCGATCGAGCTGAAGCCGGATTTCGCCGACGCCTACAACGGGCTTGCGAACGTGTACAACGCCGAGAAGAAGTTCGACCTGGCGGCCCAGGCCAGCAAGAAGGCGATGGAGCTCGCCGCCGCCCCCGTGGCAGGCGCGGCCCCCGGCGCCGCCCCTGCGGCGGCCAGCGCGTCGCAGACCTTCAACCAGGGAGTCATCCTCTGGAACGCGGGGAAGATTCCCGAGGCCAAGGCGCAGTTCGAGGAGGCCGTGAAGCTCGACCCGAACATGGCCGACGCGCAGTACTGGCTCGGCATGTCGCTCATCAACGGCGGCGACACCGCCGGCGCGAAGCCGAAGTTCGAGGCGTATCTCAAGCTCGCGCCCACGGGGCAGTACGCCGAGACCGCGAAGGCGATCGTCGCGTCGATAAAATAGTCGCCGGTTGAACGATATCAGCCAGAACATCGCCGCCATCCGCGCGCGCATCGCGAGCGCGGCGCGAGCGGCCGGGCGGGATCCTCAGGACGTCCGCCTCCTGGCCGTGTCCAAGACCTTTGGCGCGGACGAGGTCCGGGCCGCTCACGCCGCCGGCCAGCGGGACTTCGGCGAGAACAAAGTTCAGGAAGGCCTGCAGAAAATCGCCGACACGGCCGAATTGGAGATCAGGTGGCACCTGATCGGCCACCTCCAGTCGAACAAGGTCAAGAAGGCGGCGCCCGCCTTCGCGGCCATTCATGCGATCGATTCGATCGATCTCGTGCGCCGCGTGGACGAAGCGGCGGCCGAACGGGGGGCGGCGCCGGATTTGTACATCCAGGTCGACCTCGCCGGTGAATCAACCAAGTTCGGCGCGCCGGAAGCGGACGTACCCCGGATTGCGCGGGAGGCGGTCCGGTGCCGGGCGGCGCGGTTGAAAGGCCTGATGCTGATTCCGCCATGGTTCGACGATCCGGAGCAGACGCGGCCGTACTTCCGGCGCCTGCGCGAACTCCGGGAGCGCCTCGTGGAAGACGGCATCGACCGCGCGCGCCTTGGCGAGCTCTCCATGGGCATGAGCCATGACTTCGAAACGGCGATCCAGGAAGGGGCCACGCTC
>JANOJK010000052.1:0-6010 GCA_031408165.1 Acidobacteriota bacterium
TGTAGGCTTAATCGCCACGTCGTCTTCTTTGATCGCAATGAATTCCGCGAATGCGCCGACTCGCCCGTCGGCCGGCCGCGCATAGACTTCGTCGCCGGGCTTGAATCGACGCACTCGAGATCCGACGCGGACCACGACCCCGGCCACGTCATGGCCCAAAATGAGCGGCAGGCGATACCGCAGAAAGGACTTGAACTCGCCGTTTCTGATTTTGGAATCCAGAAGGTTCACACCGGCGGCGTGAATCTGGACCAGGACGTCAACCTCCCGCGGTTCCGGATCTGGCATGTCGCCAGCCCGCACGCGATCGGCGCTTCCGTAACGATCGAGGATGAATGCCTTCATGATGTTGTCTCTTCTGGGCCAATTTGCTGTCCGAAATATGTATACACATTTCGGACAGCTCACCGTTCGGACCGAGCCGACTTCACCACAAATGGTGCTGCAAAGAGGATTGCGCGACTACTGGCCTCAAGCCGCAGTGATCAGCCACTTGCGAAACTCGCCCCTGATGGCCAGCCAAACAAACCCGATTCCTGAATTCCTTTAGAAGTCTCGGCGAGCCAATGCGTTGCGAGTTCCAAGTCCTGGCTCGCTTTCTGAAGTCGCCCTGAGGCCGCGGCGGGCGTGGATCACGCAGGCGGAGTGGCACCGGTCGCGGTGGACCGCCACCGCAGGATCCACCACCCGCCGGTCGAGACGAGGAGGAGGAGGATCGCTCCGCCGGCCATCAGCGCGTTCCAGTCCAGCGCCCGCGGAATGGGCCGCAGGCCCTCGCCGGTCAGGATGAAGGCGCCCCAGTAGTGCGGGTGCGCGAGGCGCGAGTGGCTCTCGAGGAACTTCAGCTTCGCCAGGCGCAGCGCGCCGGCACGGGATTCGCCCCGCTGCAGGTGATGGTAGAAGACTTCCATGAAGCTGGCGGCCGGCGCGTCGGCAACCCGCCACAATGTCGTCACGGTACTGCGCGCGCCCGCGGCCAGGAACGCGCGGCTGAAGCTCTGAACGCCTTCGCCACGAACCAGGGGACCCCGTTCGGTGTCGCAGCCGCTCAGCACGGCCAGTTCGACGTTGGTCAGCGGCAGGTCGTACACCTCCCGCAGATAGAGGTAGTCGGCGACGTGCTCACCGGGAGCCGCCGGCGAGAACATGATCCGCGACCGCTCCACCGCGACGCTGTCGGCCGCCGCGTGCGACGCGATGTGCAGGATCGGGGCGTCGGCCGGGCGCAGGAGGTAGGTCTTCTGATTGTCCTGCCCGAGATGGAGCTCTTCACGGCCGGCCAGCTCCGAGGCGACCGCCCTGACTTCGATTGCCGACGATGACAACCGGCTGATGGGGACAGCGCCTTCGGCGCCGTCATCGGAGGCCGTCGGATCGCCGAAGGCGCGCAGCTGCACCCGCCAGGGCGGCGCCCATGCGGTGGCTCGCGGCGCGGACTTCACCAGCGTCGCGGCCGTGGGGGTGTAGCTGACCGTCGCACCCTCGATGAGGAGGCCGCGCGTGGTTGACAGCAACTCGAACGGGAGGAGCGCGAGCATGCCTGGGGCCACGACCAGCACATGTTCGATGCCCTCGAACCACTCCGACGGCGGCAGGATGTCGGCGCCGAGCGCCCTTGACAGCTCGCGCCAGTCGGCCTGGTCGCCCGACGCGATCCGATCGAGGAACGCCTTCAGGTTCGCGGCATCGACGGTGACCTGGAGCGTGGCCGCGCGTGTCCGAGTGGCCGCAACCAGCGCCGCGCCTCGAGCGGAACTCCAGTAGTCGAGCAGGAGCGCGCCGTCGGGAAGCGCCCGCTGTACTGACGCCAGGTCCACCGGCTGGGAGAGCCCGAGCCGGTCGCGCCACACCCGCGAGTGGCTCCTCTCCACGAGATTGAAGATGTCGGCCGCCGACGCCGTGCCCAGCCGCTGGCCGACCAGCGTGTCATACACCTCGGCCTTGTCGTTGAAGAAATCCGACCGCAGCGAGGGAACGCCGATGCGTTCCCTTATCCGTTCGATCACCGAGATCGACGCCGAGAGATGTGCCTGGGCCGATTCAGGCCTGGCCTCGGTCCGGCCGAGGCCGAAGAGGGCCTTCCACTCTTCCTCGGGCGTCTTCAATTCCCGGGCGATCGTCAGGGCCGCCACGAAGTCGTCGTGCGCCGGTGCGGGCGCGCCGCCGCGGAGCCGCGTCTCGCCGCGATACAGATGCGCGTGCAACAGCTCGCGCTGGTTGTGCGCGCGGCCGGCGAGCGTGACGACCTCCGAGAACACCCGCTCGGCGGCATCGAGCTGGCGCAAATCCAGCGCCAGCGCGATGCCCCGGTTTTTCATCGCGCCAAGCTCGCCGTCCACGTGCTGCGCGCCCGCGAACAGCCGGCGGGCCTCGTCATACAGGGCCAGCGCCTTTACCGGATCGCCGAGGCGCCTGTACAGGACGCCCTTGTTGACGAGGAGCTGGGCCTGCTCGTCGGCCGGCAGCTCCGCACCCTCCAGCGACTGGTAGATGCCGAGCGCCTCGCGGTCGCGCCCGAGGCGCTGGTGCAGGGCCGCCTGGTTGGCCGCGACGATGCGGCGCCGGCGCCCGGTCCACTCGGCGGTCCCGGCTGCATTGACGAGCGCCAGAACCGAATCGTAGGCGCGGGCCGCCTCGGAGTATCGGCCGACGAAGAAATGAACGTTCCCGAGGTTGGCGAGCTGGGCAGCCTGCCCTTCCTTGTCGCCCCCCGCGGCCGACAGGTCGGCCGCGAGGCGGAACGCGGCCGCTGCCGGGCCGTACTCGCCCGTGTACAAGGCGGCCTGACCCACGCGGTTCAAGGCGCGGGCCTGATTCACACCGTCCCCGGCCGACTGGAAAAGTTCGGCCGCCTGGCGGGCGTGGCGGATCGCCGCCGCGTAGTCGCCGGAACTGATTTCGTGCTCGGCTTGCGCCACGAGCTCGGTGGCCGACCCGCCGCGATCACCGGTCTGAGGGTTCAGGCTCGCCGTCAGGAGCAGCAGGCCAAGCAAGACTGGTGACACCCCTCGAGCGTACTACCGAACGAATTCTGTTCCAGCCAGAACCGTCCGGCTGTCATAGATGAATGAGGCAGGTGGCCGACCGAGGTCCGTATAATCGGGCGAATGCCCTTCAGTGGCCTCTCAGACGACGATCTCGTCGCGGAGTACAGACGGTCGCAAGGCGAACGACGCGCGGCCGTGGCGGAGGAGCTCTTCGCCAGAAACTACGAGCGGGTCGCCCGATGGTGCTGGCGGTTCATGGGAGATCGAGAAGCCGCGGCCGACCTCGCTCAGGACGTGTTCCTGAAGGCTCATCGGCATCTCGATGGCTTCAAGGGGGCGTCACGGTTCTCGACCTGGCTCTATAGCATCGTCCGGCATGAAGCGCTGAACCGGTTCCAGCGCGCGCCTCCGGAGCTGGAGACCGACGTGGTCCTCGACGAAGTGGCGACGGCCGTCGAGGGCCCCGAGGAACTGGCGGCAGGTAAGAGCCGGCGGCAGCGGCTGATGGCCTTTCTGGCGGAAACGCTGGATCAGACGGAGCGCACGGTGTTCACGCTGCACTACGGAGACGATATGCCGCTCGACCTGATCACGCGCCTTCTGCGTTTGGAGAACGCGAGCGGCGCCAAGGCCTATATTGTCAGCGCGAAGCGGAAACTCGCGCGCGCGACCGACCGCCTGCGGGCGCGGGGAGAACGATGGTGAATCTGAAACACGAACTGCAGGCCACTCCGGATTGTCTCGCCATCGAACGACTGGGCGAGCCGCTGACGGAGCCCGAGCAGGCCCACGTGCGGTCGTGCTCCCGGTGCGAGGCTGAGCAGTCGCTGTGGCAGTCGTTCCGCGATTCACAGCGCGCGGCAGATGAAGGAGCCGCCGTCCAGTGGGTGGTGTCGGAGCTGCGGCGGCGGCGCACGCCGGAGAACATTTCGGCCTCCTCGAGCTGGTGGCGTGGCAGGTTCGCGGCGGCTGGCTGGCGGCCCCTCGCCGCAGCGGCGGCCATCGTCCTCGCCGTCGGGGCGGGTTACCTGCGGTGGGACCCCGAGCCGCGGATCGCGCCGCAAGCGTCTGGGGCTCAGACGTATAGAACGACTGCCGTCACGGTCAGCGCGCCGCGCGGAGACATCGCCAGCCCCCCATCCGAGCTGATCTGGGTTGCGATTGAGGGGGCAAAGAGGTACGATATCCAAGTCCTCGAAATCGACCACTCATTACTCTGGAGCGGCAGCTCCCAGACGACCCGCGTCGAGTTGCCCCGCTCGATTATCAATCGCATCGTTCCTGGCAAGACCCTGCTCTGGACCGTGACGGCAGTCGATGGTTCCGATCGCCCCATCGCTGAATCGGGACCGCAGTCGTTCAGGGTGATTGTTCCCCAGGATTTGCTGAGAAACTGAACATGTTCATGATCGTTCGGGTAGCGCGACTCGTCGTGCTGCCCACCATATTGCTGATGGCCGCGGCCTCGGCCAGTGCACAGGCGCCCCTCGCCGGTGTGTCGCTGAAGGTGAGCCGCGAAGTCGCGCCGCCTGGCGCCATCAGCCAGATGAAAGTGTTCGTCACCGAACCGAAGCCCATCACCACCGGATATGCGTGGATGGACTTCGACGGGTTCAGCGACATCGAAGGCATCGCGCTCGGGTCGGAGGACTCTGCCGGCATCGCGGTGGTCCGCGGCGGGCGGATCGTGCTGACCGTGTCGTCGCCGAACGCCAGCTTCGGGATGGACCCCGATTATCCGGTGTTGACGGTCGCGGGGCGCGTGCCCGCCACCTCGCCCGTTGGCGTACGCATTCCGATGACGGTCGATCCCGCCGCCCTGCAACTGACGGATCCGTCGGGTGCGTTGTACCTCGCCGAGGTGAAGGACGGCTTCCTGCTCAGTGGTGGAACCCTGTCGATCGGCGACGTGGTTCCCGGCAGCGGCACCGTGGAAGCCGGCGGCGTGGTGTCGATCTTCGGCACGGGGTTTCGACCGGATACCCGGGTGCGGCTGAAGGAAACCGTCCTGACCGCCGTGCGGTATGTCAGCCCGACGCGCATTGATGTAATCCTCGCGGATCCGACCCGCATGCAGGGCGTTGCCGTCCGCGCGACGAACCGTGACGGAGCGGGCGTCACGTACTTCTCGTATCAGCGCACGCGCCGATCGGGCGCCACGACACATCCGGTCCTTCGGGAGGTCGTGCCGATCTTTGCCGAAGCGACCTCCGAGAAGCACGCAATCGATGTGTCAGCGGCCACCGCCGGCATCGCTCTGCAGAACCGGGATACGACCCGCACGTTCGTACTCGCGGAGCTCAGTGACGCCAGCGGCCTGCCTGTCGCTGCAGGGTTCATCGAGATCCCCTCCAGGTCGTTCGTGGTGCGCTCGATTGAAGAGATCTTCGGCTGGAAGCCTGGGACGCCAGGTGTCGTGACGCTCGTGGGCGTCACGGCGGTGCAGGCGATGGGCGTGGACGTGGACGCGCAGGGCCGCGCGACGCCGCGGCTCGCCAGGTAGCAGCTCGAAGCTCCTTTCCCCCTTTCCCGTTCTCTCGAAGCGACGCAGGCCACCCGGCCGCGTCGCTTTTTCTGTGACAGCCCTGTAAATAGCTGTTCCGCGGCCGCCGGCCTTCGTGTCACACCGGACATAGAGGCCGAACATGCGCATTACACCCATCATCGGCATCATCGCCTTCTCCGCCCTGACGCCGTCCGCCCTCCTGGCGGCGGGACCCTCGAGCCGGCGCGACCAGCTTGTGATCGGCCAGCACGTCAAGGTCGAAGGCCGCGCGAAAGACGGAGTCTTTCAGGCGCAGAGCGTGACCTTGCGCGACGCCGAGAACACCGTGAAAGTCGAGGGCGTCGTCGGCGCTGTCTCCGATGGCGGACGTCGCCTGCAGATCCTGGACTTCCCCGTCTCCGTTGACGCCTCCACGCGGCTCTATCGCGGCACACAGCCGGCCGGCAGCCGTTCGATTCTGGTCGCCGGCTCGTGGATCGAAGTCAAGGGCACATGGCAGCGCGGGGTGCTCAAGGCC
>JANOJK010000073.1:0-2696 GCA_031408165.1 Acidobacteriota bacterium
GCGGAGCAGTTCGGCGGACAATGGCTCCAGTTCCGCGCGCTGGAGTCGCTCACCCGCGATCGTGAGCGCTTTCCTGATTTCGAAGACTACCTGCGCCGCTCGATGCGCCGCGAGACGGAGCTGTTTGTCGCCCACGTCGTCGGCGAGGACCGCAGCATCCTCGATTTCATCGACGCGAAGTATTCGTATCTGAACGAGCGGCTGGCGCGCCATTACGGCATCGCCGGCGTGTCGGGACCCGGGTTCCGCCGCGTGGATCTGACCGGCACCGCCCGCGCCGGGGTCATGACCCATGGAAGCGTCCTGACGGTCTCGTCGTACGCGACCAGGACGTCGCCGGTGCTGCGCGGCAAATGGATTCTCGAGAACCTGCTGGACGCGGCCCCGCCGCCGCCCCCGGCCGACGTGCCCAACCTCGAGGACGCGAAGATCGGCGTTGCGTCGTCGATGCGCGAGCAGCTGGAGGCGCATCGCAAGGATCCGACCTGCGCCTCGTGCCATCGCCGGATGGACCCGCTCGGCTTCGGCCTCGAGAACTTCGACGCCGTCGGCGCATGGCGGACCACCGACGGTTCGTTCGCCATCGATGCCAAAGGCGTGCTGCCGGGCGGCGCGACGTTCAACGGCCCGGAGGAGCTGCGCGCCGTCCTGGCGGGACAGCATGAGGTCTTCGCGCGGTGCCTCACGACCAAGCTGCTGACCTATGCCCTCGGGCGAGGGCTCGAACGCTACGATACCCGTACGGTGAAAGCGATTGCCGCGCGGCTGCCCGCCAGCCAGTACAAGTTTTCCGCGCTCGTGCTCGAGATCGTCAGGAGCCTGCCGTTCCAGTCGCGCAAGCCCTGGCCGGAACCCGTCCAGCAGAAACGAGGAACGCCATGATCGTCACGCGCCGACACCTGCCCCGCCGCACGTTTCTGAAAGGGATGGGCGTCGTCATCGCGCTTCCGGCGCTGGACGCGATGACCCCCGCATTCGCCGCCGCCTCCGCACGGGGCTACGGCGCGGGAAGCCGGCCCGTCCGCCTCGCGTTCACCTACGTGCCCAACGGCGTCACCATGGCGGACTGGACGCCGGCGGCGCAGGGCTCGGGATTCGCGTACTCGCGCATCCTCAAGCCGCTCGAGGCCTTCCGGGACGAGACGCTCGTCCTCTCAGGCCTCGCGCATCGTCAGGGCACGGCGCTCGGCGACGGCCCCGGCGATCATGCGCGCGCGGCCGCCTCGTACCTGACCGGCGTGCATCCGCGCAAGACCGCGGGCGCCGACATCAAGAGCGGGATTTCGGTCGATCAGATCGCGGCGCAGCATCTCGCCGGGCAGACCCGCTTTCCGTCCCTCGAGTTCGGCTGTGACGACTCGCGCACGGTCGGCAACTGCGATTCCGGATACTCCTGCGCTTACACGAACAGCCTGGCCTGGCGCGGACCCGCGACGCCGATGCCCCCCGAGACGAATCCGCGGCTCGTGTTCGAGCGGCTGTTCGGCGACATCGACACGAGCGTGCCCGCCGAGACGCGCGCGCGCGGCGCCTCGTGCACCGCCGGAGCATCCTCGACCTCGTCACGCAGCGGACGGCCCAGCTGATGGCGGACGTGGGACCGTCCGACCGGCGGAAGCTGGATGAGTACCTGTCGTCGATCCGGGAGATCGAACGGCGCATCGAGCGCGCCGAGCAGGACCCCACCGGCCTCACGCCGGAGATCGACAAGCCCACCGGCGTGCCCGTTCTGTATGCCGACTACGTGAACCTGATGTTCGACCTGCAGATCGTCGCGTTCCAGACCGATTCCACGCGCGTCGTCACCATGATGATGGGACGCGAAGGCAGTATGCGGACGTATCCGGAGATCGGCGTTCCCGATCCGCACCACCCGCTGACGCATCACCGCAACAACCCGGAATGGGTCGAAAAGGTGACGACGGTGAACACGATGCACATGGAGCTGTTCGCGGGGTTCATCCGGAAGATGAAGGCCACGCCGGACGGCGACGGCACGCTCCTCGATCATTCGATGGTCGTCTACGGCAGCGGTCTGAGCGACGGCAACAGGCATACGCACGACGACCTGCCGGTCGCCATCGTCGGACGCGGCGGCGACTTCCGGCTGGGCCAGCATGTCGTCTACCCGAAGGACACGCCGATGACGAATCTCTACCTGACGGTCCTGGATCGGATGGGCGTCCACACGGACCAGATCGGCGACAGCACCGGCCGGATGGAGCAGCTGACGAACCTGTAAGGGCGGCCGAGAGTTCCCGTGGACGGCGCTACGGCGAGAGCCACTAAGACACGAAGTCACCAAGGCACAAAGAACAACAGATAGTCTTTCTGCCTTTGTGCCTTTGTGCCTTACTGAAAAATCGTCTCGTGGGCGTCACTTTTTCAATGGTGGGGATGCACTGGTCTCTTGTCTAGAGGCGCGGCGGCGTCGGCTTGACGGGCGCGCGCCAGGAGACGACACCCTTCGCCTTTGTCTTCCGCTTGAAGACCTTGTCGCCGTTCGTGATGAACATTTCGTCCATGTTCGCGCCGCCGAACTTCACGCTCGACAGCGACGCGCGCAGCGGCGCGGGGATGATCGCGTGGCACTTGCCGATCTGATCGAAGACCTGCACGCCGAGGGCGGTGGCGATATAGACGTTGCCGTTCGCGTCCGCGGTCATGCCGTCACCGCCGCTCCGGGTGGCCGCGTC
>JANOJK010000081.1:0-4381 GCA_031408165.1 Acidobacteriota bacterium
CGGCCTCTGGGCGATCACCGCGGCGATCATCAGGACGATGGCGCCGAGGCGTTCATACCAGCGCGCGCGGCTGAAGATCAGCCACCACAGGATGATAATCAGCCCGCCGGCGGCGGCCCAAATCATCGCCAGGCCCGCGTACCGCGGCGCGAAGATGGGGACGACGTAGCCGGCCAGCACGAGCAGCACCGCGATGGCACCGGGCCACAGCCGGAGCGGTTTTCGAGACATCGATTCGCTGGTGTTCATTCAGGAGGTGGAGTGGACGAGCTGGGCCAATTGATTCCTCGACCAGGGGTTGCGTCTAGCCTTCGAGCGCGAGCCGGTGGAACTTCGCGCGGTGGCTGGCGTGGCCCGCGCCTCGTTCGGCCTTCAGTCGTAGATACTCTACGGCCTTAGACGTAGATCGTCTACTACGGTTCCCCGCCTCCGCTCGTTTCATGACGCTTGGGCGAGGCGGGCTCGGATCAGGTATTCCGCAAGGCGGTGGCTGGGTCGATCCTTACCGCGCGCCAGGCGGGGCCCGCGATCGCCATCGCGGCGGTGATTCCCACCACCATCGTCACGAACGCGAAGTTCGCCAGATCGAGAGGTCGTACGCCGAACAGCATCGTCTCGATGAGGCGCCCGAAGACGGCCGACAGGACCAGCCCGATCGCGGCCCCGGTGGCGATGACGCGAGCGGCGTTGCCCATCACGAGGCGAAGAATGTCGTTCGTCGTGGCCCCGAGAGCCCTTCGCACGCCGAAATCACGCACGTGCTGCTGCACAGAATACGCGAGGATGCCGAATACGCCGACCATGGCCAGGACCAGCGCCAGCGCCGCAAAGGCGACCACCAGCACGGCGCGGAAGCGATGACGCCCGGTGGCTGCCCACGCGATGTCTTCGAGCGTCATGACGTTGCGGATGCTGACCAGTTGTTCCGTGTCCACGCGGGAGATGGCGGCGCGGACGGACGCGGCCAGCGCCTCCGCCCGGCCGGACGCTGGCCGCACCACCAGAAAAATGTCGTCGGCGAGATCCTGCGCCATCGGCACGTAGAGCTGCACGAAGTCCGTGGTCTCGTCGGGACGCCCCTTCACCTGACGCGCCACACCGACAATCTCGCGCACCACCGGCTTTGCCAGCGGCGACGACATCGGACGCAACGCCACGCGCTGGCCGATCGGCGACCGGCCCTGAAAACTCCGCGCGAAGGCCTCGTTCACGATGCAGACGGGGACACCGTCCGGTCCATCGTGACGATCGAAGGCGCGTCCTGCCAGGATCGGCAGATCCAGTGTCGAGAAATACGTCGGGCTGACGACCTGATACTCGGTGCGCAGCCGCTGACTCTCGTCCACCGGAGCGGCGCCGACGATCTCGAACGACAATCCACCCTCGTCGAAGAAATCGAGCGGAAGAGCGCTGGCCCACGCGACGCCGGCCACGCCGGGAACTGCGGCGACCTCCCCCTCGACCTGATCCAGAAACTGCTGCAGCGACGCGTCGGTCGGGTACTTCGAGCCGAGCGGATCGACCAGCATCGAGAGCACACTTTCAGCGCGATACCCGCGATCGAATCTGTCGACGGCGATCAACGTCCGCAGGAGCAGTCCCGCGCCGAACAGGAGAAGCACGGCAGTCGCGATCTCCCCGATGACGAGCAGTCCGCGAAGGGCTCCGCCCCCGCCGGTGACGCTGCGGCTGTGGGACGCGAAGGCTTCGGCGGACGAAAAGTCCGTGGCTTTCAGCGCGGGCATCACGCCAAAGATCAGCCCCACCACCAGCGCCGTGCCGGCACAGAAAGCCAGAACGCGCAGGTCGAACGTGAGCGTCACGGTCGCGGGGAGCAGCCCTTGAGGAATGAGCGACGGGGCCGCGCTCAGGATCGCGGCCCCGACGGCGGTTCCGAGCAGTCCGCCAAGGAGCGAAAGGACAACGCTTTCGGTCAAAAGCTGGCGGATGATGCGGGACCGGCCCGCGCCGAGCGCGGACCGTACCGCCAGCTCGCGCATGCGGACGGTGGCGCGTGCCAGCAGCAGGCTGGCCACGTTGGCGCAGCAGATGAGGAGCACGAAACCCACGACGCCGAGGAACAGCATCGACGTGAGCCGCAGATCGCTGCCAATCATCGACGTGTGCAGCGGTTCGAGCCTCACGCCGCGACCCGTGTTGGTCTGCGCGAACTCGCTCGCAAGGCCGGCGGCGACAGCGCCCAGGTCGCTTTCGGCGGCCTGGATCGACACACCCGGCTTCATGCGGCCGACCACCTGCAGGGCGTAGGCGCCTCGGGCCCGGGGCGGTAGATTGACGAACGGTCGCATCGCCCACATGCTGGTCTGGCCCAGCAACTCAAAGCTCTTCGGGATGACGCCGACGACCGTCCAGTTCGATCCGTCAAAACGCATCTCGCGGCCGATGACACCGGGATCGGAATTGAACCGCGCGCGCCACAACGCCTCGCTCAGCACGACGACGTTCGCGCGTTTCGCCTCGTCTTCAGCGGTGAACAGCCGGCCGGCGATCGGCGTGACGCCGAGCACGTCGAATATTCCCCACGTGACCCACTGACGCGAGACGGTTTCGGCGTTGCCGTCGGCGCCGGCCATCACCATCCCGCCGACGGTCGGCGTGAAGCCGGCGATCTTCTCGAAGGTGCGGCTGCGCGTGTGCCAGTCGATCATGTTGAGCGGCGACACGTAACTCCTCGCGGTCGTCGCGCTGGTCTCCCAGATCGCGACGAGTCGATCGGGTTCGCGGAACGGAAGCGGTCGAAGCAGCGTGGCATCGACAAGGGCGAAGATCGCGCTGTTCGCGCCGATGCCGAGCGCCAGGGTCAGGGTTGCAATCAGCGTGAACCCTGGGGAGTGCCTGAGCTGCCGAAACGCGAACTTCAAATCGTCCCGGAGCTCCTCGAGCCAGAGGGTGACGCTCATTTCACGATCTCTCTTTCTGGCAAGGCTTGCCATCGTCCGCTTCAGGCTCGTCACGTCGCCCAGTCGACGGAGCGCCGCCTCGCGGGCGACCTTCGGATCCATGCCGCGCGCGACGAGCTCGCGCGTCCGGTTCTCGACGTGCAGCGCCAGCTCTTCGTCGATCTCCTGTTCGATCGGAATTCGCCACAGCCACGAGCGGAGGGAGCGCTTCATCGGAGCAGGATTTTCGAGACGCCGGCGGAGAACCGTCGCCAAGTGGCCAGTTCGGCGTCGAGTTGCCGGCGGCCGGCGGCGGTGAGGCGATACAGCTTGGCCCGCCGGCCAAGCTCGGAGGTCCCCCACTCGGCTTCGACCCAGCCCCGGCGTTCCAAGCGGTAGAGGGCGGGATAGAGGGAGCCCTCTTCCACGAGCACGGCATCGCCGGTCGTTTCCTCGATGAACCGCGCGATCGCGTAGCCGTGGCTCGGACCTCTCGTTAAAGTCTTGAGGATCAAGGCATCCAGCGCGCCGTGGAGGAGCGCGTTCGGAGTCTTTGACGGCGTCGGCATGGCATCATTATTACCAAGACATTCTTGGTAACAACACCTTTGACGGAGTCAGGCGCGCAGAAGTTTGCCGGCCCGGGCGAAGTTTTTATTGGTCGCCGATCACCGTCCGCCAGTCACCGTCGGAGACACGGAGGCGCTTGCCGACCGCGTTTTGGCCGCGCCCCCCGGAATCGGTCGGCGAACGTGTTGTTGATCATCACCACCCGGCGCGGCGGTCCGGCCTCCGCTTTCGCTTGCTTCGCAAGCAAGCGACGGCGAGACAGGCTCTGTTAACCAAAGGCCCCCGGGTCCGTAGGGGAACATTATGATCTCCGCCTTGATCCAGGACGTCCGTTACGGCCTCCGCCAGATCCGGAAAGCCCCGGGCTTCAGCGCGGTGGCGATCGCGTCGCTCGCCATCGGGATCGGCGCGTCGACGGTCGCTTTCAGTTTTGTCAATACGCTGGTCTTCCGGCCGCTTCACGCTGCCAGCCCGGAACAACTGGTTGAGATCTTCACCGGCAATTCCGACGGGGAGCCCTACGGCGCGTCGTCGTACGCCGACTACGAGGACTTTCGAGCGCTCGCGGTGTTTGGCGGTCTGCTCGCGTCGTCGCGCACGCAGGCGACGTTCAGTAACGCGGACCGCTCGGACGTCGTAGAGGGCCTCCTCGTCTCCTCCGACTACTTCGACGTCCTTGGGCTGCACCCGTCGAGCGGCCGGTTCTTTGGAGCGGAAGCCCGGACGCCAGGAGCGGAACCGAGCGTCGTGCTGAGCCACGACGCGTGGCGCCGGCGATTCGGCGCCGATCCGGCGATCGCCGGCCGCGTCATCGAGTTGAACGGCCGGCCCTTTACCGTGATCGGCGTCGGGCCGCCGCGGTTCGTGGGCACGAGCATCGAGCACGTCGCCGATTTCTTCGTACCCGCGAT
>JANOJK010000082.1:0-2809 GCA_031408165.1 Acidobacteriota bacterium
GCCATGCCGGCGACGGCGTCCACGCCGATGCCGTCCAGCCAGTCGATCTCTTCCTGCGTCGTGACGCCGCCGGCGGCGGTGACGAGGCGGGCGGTCGCCTCGCGCACGGCGACGATCGCTTCCCGGTTGACGCCCTGCATCAGCCCCTCGACGTCCACATTGGTGAAGAGGAACTCTCCGAAGAAAGGCTCGAGCGACGCGATGGCGGCGACGGGGGTGATCGGCAGGCGCGTCCGCCACCCGTCGATGACGACCTGCCCCTCGCGCGCGTCGACGGCCGCGATCAACCGCTCGGGGCCGAAGCGCTCCGCCAGCGCCCCGGCGAAGCGAAGGTCCGGCGTGCCACCGCCGAAGAGCGCGGAGCCCACGATGACCTTGCGGGCCCCGTCGGCAAACGCCTCCGCGGCGCGGTCGATCGACCTGATGCCCCCGCCCACGCGGCAGGGCAGCCGGCCGCAGAGCGACGACACCATCGCGCGGTTGTCCCCCTTGTTCCGGGCGGCATCGAGATCGATCAGCTGGACCTTCGGGAACCGGTGGAACTTCCCGACCCAGCCGTCCACATCATCTGTGGCGATGGCGAGCCGCTCGCCCTGGACGAGCTGAACGATCCGTCCGCCCTGAAGATCGATCGACGGGATCAGCATGGATCACAGCCTCACGGGGACATCGCGGCCGCGCAGGTACGCCTTCAACTCGGCGATGGCGTGCTCGCTGAAGTGGAAGACCGACGCGGCCAGCGCGGCATCGGCCCGGCCGGCCGTGAAGACGTCGTGGAAATGCTCGAACGTGCCCGCGCCACCCGACGCGATCACCGGGATCGGCACCGCCGTGGACACCGCCGCGGTCAGCGTGCAGTCGAAGCCGGCCCGCGTGCCGTCCCGATCGATGGAGGTCAGGAGGATTTCCCCGGCGCCCCGATCCGCCGCTTCCCGTGCCCATTCCACCGCCTCGCGCGCGGCGTCGGTCCGTCCGCTGCGCGCGAACACGGCGTAGCGGTCACCCTCGCGCTTGGCGTCGATGGCGAGGACCACGGCCTGGGATCCGTAGCGCCTGGCCAGCCGCGTGAGCAGCGCCGGATCCGCGAGCGCCGCGCTGTTGAGCGCCACCTTGTCCGCTCCCGCGTCGAGCGCCGCGGCGGCGTCGGGCTCCGAGCGGATGCCCCCACCGACGGTGAGCGGAATGAAGAGCTCCGCGGAGACGACGCGCAAGGTCTTTTGGAGCGCACGGCGGTTTTCGAGGGTCGCGGTGACATCCAGGATCACCAGCTCGTCGATCCCCTCGGCGTTGTAGCGGCGCGCCAGAGCCGCGGGATCGCCCGCGTTGGCGAGCCCCTCGAACTGCACCCCCTTCACGACGCAGCCGTCGCGCACGTCGAGGCAGGCGATCAGGCGCTTGGCCAGTCCGCTGGCAACGTGGTTCGTCACATGACTCCAGGGGACCGGCACAGCGACACGAAATTCCTGAGAACCTGCAGGCCAGGCTCGCCGGACTTCTCCGGATGGAACTGCACACCATACACGCCGCCCCGCTCGACCACCGCCGCGAAGGGCGCGCCGTGAACCGTCGTCGCCACGCACGCGTCCCCGATGGGCGCCGCGTACGAATGCGTGAAGTACATGAACGTGCCGCCGGCGACACCCTGGAGCAGAGCGGAATCGCGACGCAGCTCGATGGTGTTCCAGCCTACGTGAGGAACCTTGACCGTGGCGGGAAGGCAGTCGCACCGGCCGGGCATCAGCTCGAGGCCGTCGACGTCAGGGGCCTCCGCGCTCCCCGCGAACAGGAACTGGAGCCCGAGACAGATCCCGAGGACGGGGCGAACACCGGCAGATGCGCGAAGCGCTTCACGAAGGGAACCATCGATGGCCCCCGTCGCCGCGAAATTCCCGACACCGGGCACGACAACGGCATCGGACCCGTGAACGGCGGCCGGATCGGCCGTTACGACGGTGTCGGCCCCTGCCGCGGCCAGCGCCTTCCGCACCGACGTCAGGTTCCCGGCGCCGTAGTCCACAAGGGCGACGAGGGGTCTCCCGTCTTTCACAACAAACCCTTCGTCGAGGGCAGCATGCGGCCCAGCTGCTTGTCCCGGGAGCATGCGACGCGCAGGGCCCGTGCGAACGCCTTGAAAATCGCCTCGACCTGGTGATGGCTGGAGCGGCCGTAAAGGACCTTCACGTGCACGTTGGCGCGCGCGCCCTGGGCGAAGCCCTCGAAGAAGTCCTGGACCAGCTCCGACTGGAGGTCGCCGACGCGGGTGACCTTGAGCCGCAGATCGACGACCGCATGCGGGCGGCCGCCGAGGTCGATGGCCGCGACCGCCAGCGTTTCGTCCATGGGCATGACGAAGTAGCCTGCGCGATTGATGCCGCGGCGGCTCCCGAGGGCGCGGCCGACGGCCTCGCCGAGGGCGATGCCGGCGTCCTCGACGGTGTGATGCTGATCGACGTCGAGATCCCCATCGACCTTCAGCGTCAGGTCGAAGGCGCCGTGTCGGGCGACCAGCTCCAGCATGTGATCGAAGAAGCGGATGCCGGTCGAGACATCGTACCGGCCGCGCCCTTCGATCCCGAGCGTCAGGTGAATCGAGGTCTCGCGCGTCCGGCGATCGATTAGCGCGCGGCGCACAGCACCTCCTCGAGCGCTGCGATGGCCCGGCGCGTGTCCTCGACGATACCTGCCGTGATCCGGATGCACTGTTCGCATCCGGGATCCTTCGACCGGTCGCGGACCGTCACGCCCCGCGCCGCCAGCGCCCTCACGGTACCCGGCGCGTCGCCGACACGCACGAGCAGGAAGTTGGCGG
>JANOJK010000086.1:0-2409 GCA_031408165.1 Acidobacteriota bacterium
CGCCGGCGGCTTCGGCGGCGTATACGTGCCCTTGACGAGGAGCATCGACGGCTGCAGCGCGCCGACGTCCACGACGAGGGTATTGATGCGCCGGACCAGGAACAGCCCGCTGACCTCGCGCCGATCGCAGCCCGCCGGCACTGCCGGCGGGCGCCGGTTGCGATCGACCACCAGGACGCGACGCAGCTTGTCGCAGACGTCCACGTAGACGTTCGTGTCCATCTCGCCGGGCTCCGGCATCTTCAGGTCGACGC
Source organism: Acidobacteriota bacterium (assembly GCA_031408165.1). Taxonomy (GTDB): domain Bacteria; phylum Acidobacteriota; class Vicinamibacteria; order Vicinamibacterales; family 2-12-FULL-66-21; genus JAICSD01. The sequence goes on from JANOJK010000086.1 coordinate 255, forward strand.
TGATGCCGCCGTCCGCGCCCGCCGTGCCGGTGCCCGCCATCGCGTCGTTCAGCAGGACCTCGACGCTCGCGCCCGGGGGCGCGTTCCTCACCATCACGGTCTGGGCCGCGGCGATCGCGCCGCCCGCCGTCACATTCAACGCGGCCGCCATCGCCAGCAGCCGCCACAGTCTGTTCATGAGACGAAATTATGGTCCAGAACCGGCCGGCGTGTCTCAGACGTCATTTCTCGACCATTGGTTCAAAGACGATGGCGGTCCGCGGTCGGGGACGCCGGACGACCCCAAGATCGTTCTCATCGGGATCGACGTCCACTCGGCGGTGTTCCTCGAGGTGAACAAGCCGCAACCCGTCGTGCTCTACGAGATCGCGAAGGGCTGGCTCACCGGGACGAAGCCGGACATTGGCGAGTTACACAAAGTCTGAGCGCTGGCTCGGCCGTTGCACAGGGCCAGGTCGAGGTTACCGATGGCTGTATTGATTCAACGCAATCTGGGGATGCTGGTCCTGGCGATCTGGCTGATTCTGTACGGACTCTCGGGCCTGGTGGCGCTGGGCCTGCCCGCGCCATTGATGGGGATCCTCGCGCTCATCGCCGGTATCCTGATCCTGGCTGGCCGTTAGCCCGCACGCGACTGCTCCGACGCCGCGACGCTCCAACGCTAGAGGATCACGATGGTCACGCCCGCATTCCGGGGATCGACCCGGAATGAGCGTACCGGCGGCAGCTGGCCAAGGCGCTTGTGGACGGCTGCCTTCACAGTGCCTCCGCTGCGGCCGTGAATGACGCGCACCTCCACAGCTCCTTCGAGCAGTGCGTCGTTCAGGAATGCGTCGAGCGCCTCAATAGCTTCGAGGATGGTCTTGCCGTGCAGGTCGAGCGAGGCCGAAGTGCCGGCGGCGCGGGAAGGTGGCGTCTCGGCCGGCGCAAAGGTCTCGCGCCTTGCCCGGCGCGATCCTCTTTCGGGCGCGGCGGCCTGCAACTGGCTCGCATCCACCACCATCGTCCGCCCCTTGATCTCGATCACGTAGCGTCCGGCGTTGCGCGCTTCGCAGACGAGGCCGGTGCCGAGGCCGGCGACGTGCACGCGATCTCCAGGCGCAAACACCATCGCCACGTCGGTCAGACCCTGACCGGAGAGGCGAAGTCGATGACGGAAACGGGCGCCATCTCCACAGTTTAGTGTGACGCATCTCTGGGGATCCGCTTGGGCGACTCGGAAACGCTTCCGCAGCTCGTCGATAAGCGAAACTTCCGCGATTGCCGTGGAGATCTGGCACGCGGATTCCAATAGTTTTCCCGAACAACAACCACGTGCCGGTCATTGAAAGGGGTGTCTTGATGGATCAGGAAAACAACTCGGCGGGAAGCGTCGGGCTCATGAAGAAAGTGAAGGAAGGCGCGGTGTCGCAGCTCAACACGCAGAAGGATCGCGCGACTGACGGGATTGGCAGCGTCGCCCGCGCCGTGCGGCAGACGACGCAGCCGCTCCGCGACGCGAAGCAGGAGACGATAGCCCACTACGTGGAACAGGCCGCGGGTCAGCTCGATCGACTGTCCAATACCTTGAAGGAAAAAAACGTCTCGGATCTGGTAGACGATGCTCAGCGGTTCGCGCGGCGGAACCCGGCCATCTTCATCGGCTCGGCGTTCGCCCTCGGGCTGGTGGCGGCGAGGTTCTTCAAGAGCTCGCGCGAGCGCGGAGGCACCAGCGACTGGAGGCGAGTCGATCACGGCGCGACCGGCGGTTACCGCGCTTCGGGCCCCATGTACGAGTCGGGACTCGGTCGCGGGCGCGGGACCTCGGCTGTCGGGACGTCCGGCTCGGACCCTGGCTGGGGCACTGAGACGGGGCGAGCGTAATGCCTTCCCAGGACAACCGCTCGCTCGGTGAACTCCTGGGCGAGCTGTCTCGCGAGACGAGCGTGCTCGTCCGTAAGGAAGTGGAGCTCGCGACCACGGAGATGAGCGCAAAGGCGCGGATCGCCGGCGGGCACGTAGCCACCGCCGCGGCGGGCGGCGCGCTCGCGCATGCGGGTCTTCTGGTTGTGCTCGCTGCGCTCGTCATCGGTCTTGCCCAGCTGGGCGTAACGCCGTGGCTGGCAGCCGCCATCGTCGGCGCAGGCACCATCGGCATCGGCTACATGCTCGTCAG
>JANOJK010000121.1:0-3059 GCA_031408165.1 Acidobacteriota bacterium
TTCTTCCTCGTGGGCTCCACGGACATCGTGACGTTTGCCCTCGTCACCGGGGTGCTGGCGTCGATCGCCATGGTCGCGTGCTACCTGCCCGCCCGCCGCGCGATGCGGGTGGACCCGATGATCGCATTGAGGCACGAATAGTGTCGCGGACCACGCGCACGGCGCGGACTACGGGGCACGAACAAGGACGGCGGACCACGGAGGCGCGGACTACGTGGACATGAACCGGGAAGGCGTTGACGCGTGGGGTGAGCGGTCATGCTGAGTTGGATCGAACAGTTCCGGCGCGATGTTCAGTTCGGGATTCGCGGCCTGATGCGAAGCCCGGGATTCGCCCTCGTCGCGATCGTGTCACTGGCGCTCGGGATCATGGCCACGACCGCCATCTACAGCGTGCTCCACGCCGTCGTCCTGGACCCGTTTCCCTATAAGGACGTCGGCCAACTCATGAGTGTCCGGGTGTCGAACCCGGCGCAGCGCGGCTCCCGCACCGGCTATTCCGTCGACCAGTTCGTCGAGATTGCTGAGCGAACCACGATCTTCGAAGGCGTCATCGCCTCGACCATCAGCGACGTCCTCTGGACGGGTGAGGGGGATCCGCAGCGCCTGCGCGGCAACCACGGCACGTTCAATACGTTCGACGTGATGGGCGTTCCGGCGCTCATCGGGAGGACGCCGTCGCATGACGATGCGCGAGCGGGCGCGGAACCGGTCGTCGTGCTGGGCTATCGGTTCTGGCAACGGCAGTTGGGTGGCGACCCGAAGGTGCTCGGCCGGCAGCTTCGACTGAACGACACGGCGCGCACGGTGATCGGCGTCATGCCGAAGCGCTTCATGTGGCGTGGGGCCGACGTGTACCTGCCGATCGCATTCGAGCGCGGGCGAATCGTCGAAGGCGTGCGCAGTGTCCACCTGCTCGGACGCCTGAAGCCCGGCGTGACCGATGCCAGGGCGGAAGCGGACCTCACGCCGATCATCGCGGACCTGAAGAAGCGGGAGCCGGCGCAGTTCCCGGACCAGTGGCGCGTCGGTTTGCTGCCTTTCACGCAGACGTTCCCGAGCGCTATCGGCCGCGACGTCTGGGTGCTGCTGGGCGCTGTCGGCCTGCTGCTGCTGATTGCGTGCGCGAACGTGTCCAATCTGCTGCTGTCGAGAGCCGCGGCGCGGCAGCGGGAAATGACCGTCCGCGCGGCGCTCGGCGCGGGCCGCGGACGGCTCGTCCGCCAGTTGCTCACGGAGAGCCTGATCCTCGCCCTGGCCGCCGGAACCCTGGGCACGCTGCTCGCGTTGGCGGGCCTGCCGGCGATTCTCTCGCTCGTGCCGCCCGGCACGATTCCGGACGAAGCGGAGATCGCGCTCAACCTGCCGGTTCTCGCTTTCGCGCTCGTCGTGTCCGCGGCGGCGAGCATCGTGTGCGGCCTTGCACCAGCGCTGCACAGCAGCCGGCAGGATCTGGCGGGCTCGATGCGCGAGGTCGGCCGGAGCCTGGCGGGAAACTCGAGGCAGGCGATCGTCCGCAAGGCGCTCGTCGTCGCGGAAGTGGCGCTGTCCCTCATGCTGCTCGCCGGATCGAGCGTCCTGCTGCGCGCATTCGTGGCGATGCAGCACGTCGAGCTGGGTGTTCCCGCCGATCGCGTGCTGACCATGCGTGTTCCGCTGCCGGCGCAGCGCTATCCCGACGCGCCGCGTCGAATCGCGTTTTTCCAGGAGGTGCTGCGGCGGGTGAGCGGGGTGCCTGGCGTGGCAGCTGCCGCGGTGAACAGCGGACTGCACCCGATGGGCAACATGAGGATCGCGGCCGAGATCGCGGGAGCGGCGCCCAACAGCGATCCGGTGCAGGTCCATCACGTCAGCGCGGACTACACCAAGGCGGTCGGGGTTCGCCTGGCCGCCGGGCGATTCCTCACCGAGGCCGACGTGAACCGCGCCGACCCCGTTGCGCTGGTCAACGAGCGCTTCGTTCGCGCGCGTTTGACGGGTCCCGCGTCACTCGGCCAGATCGTCCGGCTCCCTCGACTGAAGGACCCGCCGTTTTCCGCGCCGAACCCGGCCTTTCAAATCGTCGGCGTCGTGCGCGACACGCCGAATGCCGGGCTGGCCGATCCGATCATGCCGGAGATCTACGTGCCGTTCACGGCGACCGGCATGTCGAATCTGCTGGTCGTCCGGACGCATGGCGATCCCGCCGGCGTGACTCGTGCGGTTGTGAGTCAGGTTTATGCGGTCGATCGGGGACAGCCGGTCACGGCCGTCATGACCCTGGACGCGATCCTGCGGGAAGGACAGTACGCAACGCCCAGGTTCAACCTGATCCTTCTCTCGATATTCGCCGCCCTCGGGCTGGCGCTGGTGATCGTCGGCGTCTACGGGGTAATGTCGAGCGCCGTCGCCCAGGAGCAGCAGGAGATCGGGATTCGCATGGCGCTTGGCGCCGACGCCGGCGCCATCGGTCGAATGGTGATCCTGCGCGGCTCCCGCCTGCTGCTTGCGGGCACGGTCCTCGGGCTGGCCGGCAGCCTCGCGGCCGGACGGATGCTGGCGCGCCAGGTCTGGGGGGTCTCCGCGTTCGATCCGATCGCGTTCGCGATGGTGTCGGCCGTGCTGCTGAGCGTGGGTCTGCTGGCCTGCGCCTGGCCCGCGCGGCGCGCCGCGCGCATCGATCCCATCGTCGCGCTTCGACAGGACTAGGCGGCGGCGGAGGGATAGCCGGGCGCAGTATCGGGCGGGTTACTGCCCGCCTCCGCCGCCCGGCTTCTTCCTTGCCGGCGCGTCTTCGACGCTCGTTCGTATCGGCTCCCACTCCCCCACTTTCCTCACCGCGCTGATCTCGACGGGCACCGGCGCATCCGAAGCGTTCGTCAGGCGGGCCGGCATCGGGCTCGCCATGGTGTAGGGGAGGGCCGCCGGCAGCGGCTTCGCGGGGGTGTACGGCAGCGTCACCGCGAGCGTCGGATCAGTCAGGCGCGTACCGTTCTGCTGGACGTAATTGACGGTGACTGTTCCCTGCGAATCGAGCGTGCCCGTTCCAACGATCACGACCGGCTGCACGGCGGCGTTGG
>JANOJK010000169.1:0-3178 GCA_031408165.1 Acidobacteriota bacterium
CGAGGTGTTGTACTCCTGCAGGCGCTCGTTGTACCGCATCCGTTCGGTGGCGAGGCGGTTTTCCGTACCGGAGAGCTCGTCCATGAGGCGGTTGAACTGCTCGTTCGCCTTGAGGTTCGGATAGTTCTCGACGACGGCGAGCAGGCGTCCGAGCGCGGAGGTCTGCTGGTTCGCGGCCTGAATCGTCTCCTCTGGAGACTTCGCCGCGAGCAACCGCGAGCGGGCCTCGGCGATGTCCTTGAAGACCCCTTCTTCGTGGCTCGCGTAGCCCTTGACGGTCTCGACCAGGTTCGGGATGAGGTCGTTGCGCCGCTGGATCTGGTTCTGCACCTGCGCCCACTGCGCCTTGATCGCTTCTTCCTGGGTGGTGAACTTGTTATAGGAACAGCCCGACAGCGTAGCCGCAATCGCCACGAACACCGCCAGCCTGGCCGCCTGCATCGCTTTTCGCATCGGTATCTCCGTTATCTCCGCGATTCCCCAATTACCCGATCACCCAACTCCGAAATTACCCGATTCCCACCTACCAGCCTCCCGAAGATCCGCCGCCGCCGGAGCGTCCGCCCCCGAACCCTCCGAAGCCACCCCCTCCGAAGCCGCCGCCGCCTCCCCCGAAGCTTCCCCCCGAGCCGCCGCCGAACCCGCCGCCACCGAAGGGTCCGACACCGCCCGTCCAGTTGCTCCAGGGGCCGTGGCCCCAATACCGCCGCCGCTTCCGGCGATTGCCGCGGGCGATGATGAGGATCAACATCACGACCCAGAACAGGGACCCGACGGGGAACCGTCCGCGCGACCGCGACGCCTGGCTTGCGCGGGTCACCGGCACGTCCGGGATCGTGACGCCCCGCTTCTCGGCGATGCGGCCGATGACCCGCGTGGTCGCGTCGAGCAGTCCGGCGCCGTATTGCCCGGCACGGAACGCCGGCCCGATGGCGTCGCGAATCGTCTGCCCGGCGAAGCCGTCGGGGATGAACTCCTCGAGGTCGTAGCCCGTTTGAATGGCGACCTTCCGGTCGTCTCTCGCGACGACGATGAGGAGGCCGTTGTCCTTCCCTTTTTCGCCGATCCCGCGGCCGCCATTCTCGAACATCCTCACGGCGTATTCATCGATGGTGCCGTACGGTTGAAAGGTCGGCACGGTGGCGACGACCACGACGTCGCCGGTCGCCGCCTTCAGCGCACGGATGCGCGTGTCGATCTCCGCCCGGCTGGACGCGTCGATCATCCCGGCGAAATCGTTGACGGTATCGGTCAGCGGCGGTGGCGCCGGCGGCGCCGGCTGCGCCGACGCCAAGGCAGAAGGCAGAAGGCAGAAGGCAGAGGGTAGAAGGCAGAAGACGACTGCCGCCAGCCGAGCGCCCTGCCTTCTGCCCTCTGCCTTCTGACTTGCAAGGATCATGACCGCCACCGGTCGACGTGCTGCCAGATCTTCTGCGCCGCGTCGATGTAGTGCGCCAGCAGCGCGCTCGGGTCCGCGATCGCCGAATGCCCGCCGGCCGACGAGTTGAGGATGTCGCGGATGAGCGACGCGGAGATCCCCATGCGCGCCTCGACCATCGTCGCGAGGGCCTCGTCCGTGGGGGTTCCGGCGGGCGCGGAGTCGAGCAGGCGCGCGATGTTCGACAGCAGCGCGCGCAGGGGAGCGGCCGACGCGGCGATCAACCGGGCGACGCGGGTCGTTTCGCCGTGCGATTCGAGGAACGCCTCGCGCAGGTGAATCAGGTGGCTCTTGGCCTGGCCTTCGGTCGCGCGCCGGAGGTCCTCGGCCGCGATGGCCATGCCCTCGAACGGGTCGCGGCCCCGCACGACTTCGTAGTCGGCGAGGATCGCCGAATACTCGAGCGGGAAGATGTCGACGGTGCGCTCGAGCTCGCCGGTGGCGAGCATCAGCGGCACCGCGACGCCGCGCTGATGCCATTTCTCTGTCGTGGGCAGGCATGCCACGAGATCCCGAAACGCGAGCCCGTCCACAATCGCGCAGGAGTGCACCGACCCGTCGGCCTGATTGCCCGGGTAGGCGACGAGCGACTTGAGGCGAGCCCCGAATGTCTCGTCGAGGTCCCTCGCGAGCGTCTGGATCGCCTTCTGCTGCGCGGCGGAAAAGAGCGGCATCCTGGCATTATACCGGGCGGTTCGACTCTGCCTCCTCTGCCCGTCCTCCCGCCGCGGTACAATCAACCGCTCCATGCAGCTCCGCACTTTCAACATCGGATGCTTCGGCGGCGGCACGGGACTGCCCAGCCTGCTGGGCGGCCTGAAGTCGAACCCCTGGCTCACCGTGAATGCGGTGGTGACGATGTTCGACAGCGGCGGCAGCTCGGGCGTGCTCCGTGACGAGCTCGGCGTGCTGCCGCCAGGCGACGTGCTGAAGTGCGCGCTGGCGCTGGCCCGCAACGAGCGCGAGGCGCGCCGGGTGCTGCTCGCGCGGCTGCCGACCCTCGAGCACCACCGCCTCGGCGGACACACCGGCGGGAACCTGCTGCTCTCGATGATGCAGCAGTACAGCGGCAATTTCCTGGCCGCCGTCGACGGGCTGCGCGCGCTGCTCGGATGCAAAGGATGCGTGTGGCCGGTGAGCGTGGAGCAGGCGAGCGTGTGCGCCGAGTATCGCGACGGCAGCCGCACGCGCGGCGAAGTCGAGGTGGACGCCGCACACAACGCGGGACACGACGTCACCCGGCTGTGGCTCGAGCCCGAGGTCCGCATCCTGCGCGCCGCCGCCGACGCCATCGCCCGCTTCGACGCGGCGGTCATCGGGCCCGGGAGCTTCTACACGAGCCTGATGCCGATCTTCCTCGTGAAAGGCGCGCCGGAGGCGCTCCGCGAGGTGAAGGGGCCGATCGTCCTGGTCACGAACCTGTTGACCGAAGGACGGGGCATGACGGACTTTACGGCCGGCACCGCGGTCCGTCTGCTCAGCGAGACGATTGGCCGTCCGATCGACGTCGCCATCGTCAATACGGCCCGTCCGCCCGGGGCCGCGCTGGCCCGGTATGCGGAGGAGCACAAGGCGCCGCTCGAGATCGGCCTCGTCCCCCCCGGCTGCGAGGTGGTGACGGGGGAGTTCTGGTGCGGCGAGATTGCCCGCCACGACCGCCGTCGTCTGGCACACGCCATCTGGGCCGTGCTCGCCAGGAGACTCTTGTAGGAAGCGGTAGACTGTAGTCGCTATCAATAA
>JANOJK010000191.1:0-2226 GCA_031408165.1 Acidobacteriota bacterium
TCCACGAAGTCGGGCGGCAGGTGGTCCTCTCCCACCAGCTTCGAGAACGTCTGCCGCGGGTCGAGGCTCGACGCCACGACGTTCGCGGTGAAGTAGTCGCCGTTCTCGAGCACGACGCCCACCGCGGCGCCGTCCTTCACGAGGATCCGCGAGACGGGGGTCTCGGTCCGGATCTCGACGCCGGCCTCGCGCGCGGCCGCGGCGATGGATTCGGAAATCGCGCCGGTGCCCCCGCGTGAGAGGCCCCACGACCGGAAGGCGCCGTCGATCTCCCCCATGTAGTGGTGCAGCAGCACGTACGCCGTCCCGGGGGAGCGCACCCCCAGGAACGTCCCGATGATCCCCGACGCCGACATCGTCGCCTTCAGCACGTCGGTCTCGAACCACTGGTCCAGGAAGTCGACCGCGCTCATCGTCATCAACTGGACCTGGTTGTACTTGTCCTGATCCGACAGCGCCTGGAACCGCCGCCCGAGGAAGGCGAGATCCATCAGGCCGCGCGGGTTGAGCGAGGTCGGATCCGGCGGCGTCATGTTGAGGATGGGCTTCACGAAGCGCCCCATCTCGATCATCGCCTTGCCGTATTCCTCGTACGCCTCGGCGTCCACCTTCGAGTGCCGCGCGATCTCCCGGCGCGTCTTCGCGTGATCGTTCACGCGCCACAGGTAGTCGCCGCCTGGCATCGGCGTGAACGTGCCGTCGAGCGGGAGGATTTCGAGCCCGTGGCGCGGCAGGTCGAGCTCGCGGATGATCTCGGGACGGAGCAGCGAGACGACGTAGGAGCAGACCGAGTACTTGAACCCGGGATAGATCTCCTCCGTCACCGCGGCGCCGCCGAGCACGTGGCGCCGTTCGAGCACGAGGACCTTGCGTCCCGCGCGTGCCAGGTAGGCCGCGCTCACCAGGCCGTTGTGGCCGCCGCCGATGACGATGACGTCGTAGTTCGACATAGCTCCAAGACCGAAACTGAAAACACTGGAGGCCGGAAGCTGGAAGCCGGCCGCTGGAAGCTCGGAGCCCGGTTACGACAGGCCCGCGGAGCGGGTCTGGTTCTCGAGCAGCAGCGCGTGCAGGCGGGCGGCGGAGCCCGTCGAAACCATGGGTCCATCATTATAATGCAGGGATGCCGATCGGAACGCCCCTGCACGAGCGCACGTTCCCTCTCTGCGAGAGCCTGAATTACCGCGAGTGGTCGGGCTACTACACGGTCAGCGCCTACGAGAGCCACCACGAGCACGAGTACAACGCGATTCGCAACGCCGCCGCGCTGATCGACGTGTCGCCGCTCTTCAAGTACATGGTCACCGGCCCCGATGCCTCGCGGCTGGTCGATCGGCTGATCACTCGGGACGTGTCGAAGATGCCGGTCGGGCAGGTCTTCTACACCCCCTGGTGCGACGAGCACGGCAAGGTGATTGACGATGGGACGGTGTCGCGGCTGGCGGAGCAGACATTCCGCTGGACGGCGGCGGACCCGAGCTTGCGGTGGTTCCGACAGAATGCCGAAGGCCTGAACGTCCAGATCGAGGACGTGTCGGAGGAGGTTGCCGCGCTGGCGCTGCAGGGGCCGACCTCCGCCCGGCTCCTGCGTGCCGTGACCAGGACCGACCTCGATGGACTCAAGTACTTCCGCGTGACGAGTGGGATGATCGGCGGCGTGCTCGTCGACATCTCGCGGACGGGCTACACCGGCGATCTCGGCTACGAGATCTGGATGCCCGCGGCGCAGGCGCTCGACGTGTGGGACGCGCTGATGCAGGGAGGGGAGGCCTTCGACATCAAGCCCGCCGGCATGCTGGCGCTCGACGTCGCGCGGATCGAAGCGGGCCTGCTGCTCACCGAGGTGGACTTCTTCAGCAGCCGCAAGGCGATGATCGCCTCGCAGGTGTATACGCCGTACGAGCTCGGGATGGGGCGGCTGGTCAGCCCGGACAAGGGGCGCTTCATCGGCCAGCGCGCGCTGCGCGCGGAGCACGCCCGCGGTCCCGCCCGGCAGATCGTCGGCCTCGAGATCGACTGGAACGAAGTGGAGAAGCTGTACGACGCCGCCGGGCTCGCGCCGGCGGTGGCCGCCACGGCGTCACGCGTCGCGACGCCGGTCTATCGCAACGGCCGCCAGGTCGGGAAGGTGACCTCGACCACCTGGTCGCCGGTGCTGAAGCGCATGATCGCACTCGCGTCGGTGGATCGCCCGCACTTCGACGAGGGCACGGAGCTGCAGTTCGA
>JANOJK010000198.1:0-1777 GCA_031408165.1 Acidobacteriota bacterium
GGACAAGACCCGCCACAGCGGTGTCGTGCGCTTCGGGAACGAGCCGCTGTCGCAGTGGGGCGCGTGTCAGGGCAGCGCCACGCCGTCCTGGATCGCCGAAGAGATCTCGTTCGTCGTCCCCGTGCGCCGGGCCTGAGGCCGTCGGAAGAATAGCTGGTCATACGGAGCCAACAGCGAGGTTCCGTATGATCGGCCGCCGTTTGCGCCGCCGCACAAGCACGCGCCGACAGCGGCCCGGAAGGCGTTGGCCAGAAACGGCCGGATCTCGGCGGGAGCTTCGGATCCTTCAAAGGCGATGAGCACGGCGTCGAACGGCCGATCAGCCACGCTACGAGACTCCATCTCGACCTCGGCGCGAAGCGAACTGCGCGCGCTGGCCTCCGATCGGACCCACTCGACCACCGAGTGCCCGTCACGCTGAAGCCGCGGAACCAGCGCCCGGCCAATGAACCCTTCCTATATTTTTCGGGCGTCGTAGGCCCAGTGGAGCACGGCCTGCCGCTGCTTTCTGCGGCACTCGAGGTCGCCCCGCTCGCAGTTGTTCCGGATGGCGCTTACGTGTCGATGCATCGCCCGCCATCGTCGAATCTGCCGCGCATCGTCAGCGCTGCGCCGGCCCATGTGGTAGCGGCAATACCACTGAAACCACCCGCGCGGGTCCTGCCTGTGGATCCAGCCGTTGCGACGCCAGACTGCGAGCGATTGCGAGGCGTTCACCCCGAAACAGTTCAGGCGCGCGTCGTGTCGCTCCGCGCAGAGCCTCGCGCCGGCGAACCAGCCTTTCGGAAACTCGTTCCGGCAGTCGGTCAAGTACTTCCCGCCGAAGACGCCCAACCGCAGCATCTCTTTCGGCGTCAGTTCCGGCGTGAACGCTGGCGCGAAGTTGCGGCCGACCGGTTCAGTTCGCCAGTAGACGTAGCCGCGCTGCATCCGATCGTTGACGACCACCCGCTGTTTCCTCGCGCCCACCCGTGGTTGCGCAGCGGCCAGGCCGGAGATGCCCGCTCCGATGACCGCGATGTTATTCATACGCCCTGAGGAATACCAGTACTGGGCGGTGGTGTCAAGTATTTGTCCATGACAGATGGTTGACGTAGCAGGGCGGTTGCGCTACGCTGTTGCCTTACACGGGTGTTCAGAAAGCGGGGATGGTGATGGGAAGGCCGGTGAGGAAACCACGCGACACGCCGCCCCACTACCCGATCCGCGCGGTCTCCAGGCTGACCGGGATCGCGATCGATACGTTGCGCGCCTGGGAGCGCCGCCATGACGCCGTCACACCGATCCGCGACGACCGCGGCCGGATGTACACCGACGCCGATGTCGCGCGCCTGCGCCTGCTGCGCGGTGTGGTGGCGCAGGGACACAGCATCGGCCGACTCGCCGGGCTCACCGATGCGGAACTGCGCCATCTCGCCGCCACAGCCGGCGCGAGCGCGGTGTCCGAGGTCGCTCCCACACGACCGACACCGCTCGATACGGCCGCGCTTAAGCCGCGCTGCAGAAGTACGATGCCGCGGGCATCGACCAGCAGATCAGCCGGCTGGCGTCGGTCCTGCCGCCGCTCGAACTGCTTCGGGACGTCTTGATGCCGGTGCTGGCGCAGGTGGGCGACGACTGGCACCGCGGGCCGGCGCGCATCGCGCATGAACACCTGATGTCCGCGACCATGCGGAACATCCTCGGCTCGTTCCTCCGGCTGTACGCGCGTCCGGAGGTGTCCCCCCGGTTGCTTTTTGCGACCCTGGCCGGCGAGCGCCACGAGATCGGCACGCTG
>JANOJK010000209.1:0-1692 GCA_031408165.1 Acidobacteriota bacterium
TCCAGTTCCCGCCGTTCATCGATCCGGCGATCAATCTCGGTGGCAATGTCGTGGCCGTCGTGCCCGATGGTCTGACACTGCCGCGGTTCCAGAACTGGTCGGTCACCTATAACCGGCAGCTCGCCGACAACATGATGCTCGACGTGTCCTACATCGGGAATCGCGGAAGCCGGCTGAACCACCACTGGCAGACGCTGGGAGTCGACGCGAACAGGAACCACCCCGACGTGCTGAAGTACGGCACCGCGGTGCTGCAGTCGAACATCAACTCGCCGCTCGCTCGCGCGGCGAATATCCCGATTCCCTATCCGGGGTTCAACGGCAACGTCGCACAAGCGCTCCGGAAGTACCCGCAGTATCAGAACATCGAGTGGCGAGGCGTGCCCAACGGCCGGAGCCAATACCATGCGATGGAGCTGCTCCTCGAACGTCGATTCTCCCGTGGTTTACAGGCACGCGTCGGCTACACGTACTCCCGTCTGATGAACAATGGCACGGAGACCGGGCAGGGCGGCGACGGACGCAACGCCGGCATCCAGAACCCCGCCGATCCACTGCCCTGGATCTTGAGCGACGACGACACGCCGCATGTACTGCTGACCGCGTTCACCTGGGAAGTGCCCGGCCCGAAAGCAGGCGCGATGAGGCAGGTGCTGGGTGGCTGGAACGTCAGCGGCATCCTGCGCTACGAGAGCGGCCGGCCGATGACCGTGACCATGAACAACGACCTCGGCGGCTTGCTGTTCACCGACCAGAAGCGGCCGAACCGGACCGGCGAGGCTGGCGTGGCGAACACCGGCGACTTCGATCCGTTCACGGATCGCTACTACAACCCGGCCGGCTGGTCGGATCCGGGGCCGCTTCAGTTCGGCAACGCTCCAGAGCGTGACGCCAACGTGCGCGGGTTCCCGAACTTCAGCGAGGACATCAACGTCTTCAAGGTGTTCCCTTTCACCGCCCAGCGGAAGCTCCGGTTCGAGGCCCAGATCGGCAACGTGTTCAACCGCACGACGTATTGCAACCCCGCGTCCAATTGGAGCAACACGAACTTCGGGCAGGTGTTCACGCAGTGCAATACCGCGCGCTCCGCTCAGCTCGGGTTCCGGTTCGACTTCTAGTTTCCGAGGGGCTTCGCCCCTCGGACTCCCTACCACGCGCTCTCGCTCGCCGCATCGCCGGCTCGCTCCGATCGCGTGGCTCGCACCGGGCAACCAGCAGAGCCGTTCGTGCAAACTGACGTTATGATTGGCGTCAGTCTGCGAAGACGCACCATGGGGATGGCCGCCATACGGCAAACACGGGGCAAGATCGGTCACTCACCGGCCGGCGTAGCGACATGTCTGCGCGTTCTGACCGTGCTGATCGCTTGGCTGCTCGCTGCATCGGCTGCAGCGGCGGGACGCTCGCAGTCGGCTGGCATCGACGGTCGTGAGGCGCTCAAAGCCGCGGTTGCGCTGGTGCAGCAGGGGAAGCTGGTTGAGGCGGACCACCAGGCGCAGCGGGCGCTGGCCAATCCCGAGACCCGCGCCGTCGCCTACTCGATTCTCGGCACCATCAAGCTGCAGCAGAACCGTCTCGACGACAGCGCGAAGCTGCTCGCTGAGGCCATCCGGATCGAGCCACGGCTCGTCGGCGCCCAGCTCAGTCTCGCGCAGGTCTACACGCTCCAGAACAAACCCGACCTCGCCCTCG
>JANOJK010000217.1:0-2938 GCA_031408165.1 Acidobacteriota bacterium
GAGCCGATGCCGCAACGCCAGGGGATCCTGCCGATTGTCCGCGCCGCCCTCGCCCGTGCGCCCGCGCCCGCGAGGCGGGTAGTCGAGTGGCTCGTGCTCGGGTCGGTGGCGATGCTGGTCCTCCAGGTGTGGGACGTCTCAGACCGATGGGGGCCACAGGCGGTCGCCGAAGTCCTGTCGGTGGCGGCTGCGGTTCTCGGGATGTTTCTGCTGGGCCTCGTCTCGGTCATCGGCGCGGGGAGCGCGGTGTTTTCCGCCTCGGAAGACGACGACCTCCGGCCCGTGCTGCTGGCGCTGCCGATGCTCGCCTTCGCCGCGGGCGCGCTCATCTCGGCGGCCATCGCGTTCATGATCGCCCGCGGGCTGCTCGGCATCCACCAGGCACGCGTCATCGGGATGTCGGCCTTCTTCCTGGTCGCGCTCGCGTTGGCGTGGATCACCGTCCGCAATACGACGCGGGTGTTGTTCGATCACGCGGAACGCCGCGGGACGCAGGCCGCCAGAGCGCGCGAGGAGTTGTCCGAGGCCCGCATCGCCACCCTGCAGGCCCGGATGCAGCCGCACTTCCTCTTCAACGCACTCAACACGATCGCGGCGCTCGTCCGAACCGATCCGGCGGCCGCGGAAGCGACGGTCGAGGACCTTTCGGCGATTCTGCGCGCCGCCCTGAGACACGGCGACGTGCCCGTGCGGCCGTTCCGGGAGGAACTGGCGCTCGTCCGCGCCTACGTGGGCGTCGAGCAGCGCCGGTTCGCCGACCGCCTCGCGGTGCACTGGAGGATTGCCGAAGACGTCCTCGACGCCCTCGTCCCCACGCTCTCGTTGCAGCCTCTCGTGGAGAACGCCATCAAGCACGGCATCGGATCGCGCATCGACGGAGGCAGCGTGGCCGTGGAGGCGGCGCGTGAGGGTGATTCGATCCGTGTCACCGTGACCGACGAGGGGGAGGGGTTCCCCGCGGGATGGACCGAGGGTACGGGGCTCGGCAACCTGCGCCAGCGCCTGGAATCGCTGTACGGCGGCCGTGCAACGCTCGCGGCCGGCGCCGGTCCCGGGGGGCGGGTCGTGATGACCGTGCCGGCACGAATGGAGTCATGATCCGGATGCGTGTGCTGATCGTGGACGACGAGGCGTCGGCGCGCACGCGGCTGCGCCGTCTGCTCGAGGATCTCGAGGTGGACTGTATCGGTGAAGCCTCGAACGGCCTCGAGGCCCTCGAGCGCGTCCGCGATCTGCATCCCGACCTCCTGCTCCTCGATATCGCGATGCCCGAGATCACCGGGCTGGACGTCGCCCGGCACCTTCAGGATCCGCGTCCGCTGATCGTCTTCCAGACGGCGCACGACGAGCACGCGGTCGCCGCGTTCGAGCAGGAAGCGATCGACTACCTCCTCAAGCCGGTGACGCGGGATCGGCTCGCGCAGGCGCTGGAGCGCGCCTCCCGCCGGCTGGCCGACGGCGCCGGCGGCCCGCCGCGCGAAGCTTTTGCGCGGGTGCAGCGCGCCTCCCTGCCGTTGCCCACACCGCCACGCCGGATCCTGGTACGCGCGGGCGCCGGCCATCGTCTCCTGGCGGTTCGCGACATCGCGAGATTCACCGCTGAGGAGGGCCTCGCGCGGGCTGTCGGGGCATCGGGGTCATTCCTCACGGATTACACCCTCAGCGATCTCGAGCAGCGACTTGGTCGCGGGTTCGTCCGCGTCAGCCGCGCCGACCTCGTCAACATCGACTGGATCGATCGCCTCGCCGGCGAGGGTGACGGTTCCGCGTCGCTGACGCTCCTGGACAAGACCGTCGTGCACGTCAGCCGGCGGCGCGCGGCGGCCCTCCGCGCGGCGCTCGAAGCCTGACCGCCGCCGCCCGCCCAGCCTTTTCGACCGCTCGACGTCCCGGCAACCGCCGCCCGGTCGCGCCGGGGCCATGCTTGCGCCAGGAGGTCAGTTCATGATGTCCAGACGCACCGTCGCCGTCGTCGTCCTGGTGGGCATGGGTTCGCTTCAACTGTGGGATTCGCGGGTGTTCAGCGCCGGCGGGCCGGTGATTGCGATCGCCGTCACCGCCTTGCTGCTGCCCATCGGCACGCTGGTGTTCACTGAACGCCTGGATTTGCGATTCGGGTCGGTCGTCGGGTGCGCGCTCCTCCTCCTGTCGGCGAAGGTCGTGGCGCCGCATCCGTTGCCGGCGTTGGGCGTTGCGGCGGTGATCGCCGCCGCGGCTAACTGGCTGGCTGTGTCGAAGAGGACGCCTTGCTGACCAGCATCGCAGCGATCCCGTACACGACCGCCCCGCACAACAGCGTAATGGTGAACCCCCAGTTCATCGCGATGAAGACGGCCAGCGTCGCGCCGAGCACCGACAGCGCGCCGTTCATGCCCCATGCCCAGGCCACCAGATCCGGCTGGGTGGCGGAGAGCAGGCGCACGCCGGCCGGTAAGGGAATGCCCATCAGCATGCCCGCCGGCATCATCAGGGCAACGGCGAGCGCGATACGGAGAGGCAGCGGCCACGAGATGGCGAACTGCACGATCGCCGGCAGCGCCGTGCCCCAGACGAGCGCCACCAGCGCGACGGCGCCGCACGCCAGGACCGCGGCGCGCCGGACCCTGGTGTCGGGGATCCGCCGGCTCACCACGCTGCCGAGGCCGGTGCCGAGCAGCAGCGAGAAGAGCGTCACCGTCAGCGAGTAGACGGGATGCCCGAGCAGCAGCACGAACCGCTGCAGCAGCGACACCTCGATCAGCATGAATGCCCCACCGAGGCAGGCGAAGTATCCGAGCCACCGCCGCCACCCGGGCCCGAGGGTGCCGCGCGAGGAGAGCGCCAGCGGTCCCAGGACGAACAGCGCGATCAGGACGAGGGAGATTGCGAGCAGCACGATGAGGGCGGTCAGTCCGCCGGTGCCCCAGGACCCCGGGTTGACCGGCCGCTCCACGTGCGC
>JANOJK010000219.1:0-4317 GCA_031408165.1 Acidobacteriota bacterium
CCCGCCGCTATTGTCCAGCAACGAGCTTGATCTCGAAGACCCGCGGCCAGAGCTTGCCGGTCACGAAGAGGCGGTCGCCGGCGGCGTCGTAGGCGATGCCGTTCAGCACGTCGACGCCCGCACGCTCCGAGAGCGGCAGCAGGCCAGAGAGGTCGATCCAGCCGGTGACGCGGCCGTCCTTCGGCGAGATCCGCGCGATTCGCTCGGTCCGCCAGACGTTCGCGTAAATCTCCCCCTTCACGTATTCCAGCTCGTTCAGCCCCTCGACCGGTCCCCTGGCGTCGCGGACGGTGATGCGCGCCGTTTCCTTGAGCGTTGCCGGGTCGAGGACGCGAAGAGCGGACGTGCCGTCGCTCATGATGATGCGGGTGCCGTCGTGGGTCAGGCCCCAGCCTTCGCCGCGGTACGACCACGTCCTGGTCTGCTCGAACGTGTCGAGGTCGTAGACGAACCCGACCCCTGACTGCCAGGTGATCTGGATGAGCGACCCGTTCCACTCGGTGATCCCCTCGCCGAAATACTGCGCACCGAGCGGCTTCACCTTCAGGACCTCGCCGGTTTCGACCTTGACCTTGCGGATGCCCGAGTGGCCGTTGCGGCCGGTGCCCTCGTAGAAGACGCCGCCGTGGAAGAGCAGTCCCTGGGTGAAGGCGTCGCGATCGTGTGGGAACGAGCGGACGACGGTGTACCCGTAGGTCGGCACGGCCGCCCGCTGGGGCGGCAGGAATCCGATGATGCCCATCAGCAGAAGCCCTCCGGCGGCCAGACGCATTGCGTTAGCATAACCGCAGCATGATGCACCCGCGCACCCGTGTTTTCCTCCTCGGCTGCCTGGCGGCCGCGTCGGCGTTCGGCGTGCTCCGCCTGAAGGCCCAGGCGACACCCGAGCTGCGGATCGAGATTTCGTTCAGCCAGGCCGCGCGATCCCAGCCGGTCACCGGCATGGTCTACCTCGCCCTCAGCAAGGACAACCAGAGCACGCCCATTCAGCAGGCGGACCCCGAAGGCGCGCCGCTCTTCTCGGCGTTCGTCGAGGCGCTCGCGCCCGGAACGCCGGCGCTCATCACGCGCGAGAACCGCGGCCACCCCGTCGCCAGCCTCGCCGACATTCCGGCCGGCGAATACTGGGTCCAGCCGTTCGTGAACGTGTACACGCGCTTCCCGCGTGCCGACGGACACACCGTGTGGATGCACATGGACCAGTGGGAGGGCCAGGACTGGAAGCGCTCGCCCGGCAATCTGTATGGCGATCCCGTCAGGATGCGGATCGACCCTGCATCCCGGGCGCCGATCAGGCTCGTCGCCGACAAGGTGATCCCGCCCGTCGAAGCGCCCGCCGACACCGATATGGTGAAGCGGATCAAGATCCAGAGCCAGATCCTCACCAAGTGGTGGGGGCAGCCGATCTTCCTCGGCGCCACGATCCTGCTTCCGAAGGGCTACGACACGCATCCCGACGTCCGCTACCCGGTGAACTATATCCAGGGGCACTTCTCGCTGGGCGCGCCGGCCGGATACGGACGCGGCGGAGACTTCGACACGCGCTGGCTGGCCGCCGACACGCCGCGCTTCATCTACGTCACGCTGCAGCACCCCTCGCCGTACTACGACGATTCCTATGGAGTGAACTCCGAGAACAACGGCCCGTACGGCGACGCCATCATGCGGGAGCTGCTGCCCGCGATCGAGACACAGTTCCGCGTGATCCGGCAGCCGTGGGCGCGCATGCTCTCCGGGGGGTCGACCGGCGGCTGGATCGCGCTCGCGCACCAGGTGTTCTACCCGGACTTCTACGGCGGCGCGTTTGGCAGCTGCCCCGACGCGGTGGACTTCAACTACCACCAGATCGTGAACATCTACAAGGATCCGAACGCGTACTTCGTCGACCACGGCTGGATGCAGGTGGACCGCCCCGCGCAGCGCCGGCCCGACGGCAACATCGTGTCGATGATGAAGGACGAGAACCGCTACGAGCTCACCGTCGGCGACAAGTCACGGTCCGGCGGCCAGTGGGACATCTGGGAGGCCACGTATTCACCCGTCGGCAAGGACGGCTACCCGGTCCGCCTCTGGGACAAGCAGACCGGCGCCATCGACCAGGCCGTCGCGGAGAAGTGGAAGAAGTACGACCTGCTCGAGGTGCTCAAGTCCAACTGGGCGGCTCTCGGCCCGAAGGTCGGCCACAAGCTGAATGCCTACGTCGGCGACATGGATTCGTACTACCTGAACGATGCCGTCGAGAACCTGCACGCGTTCCTGCAGAAGGCGAACAACCCGAAGTGGACCGGCGAGATCCTGTTCCAGCGCCGCGCTCCGCACTGCTGGGGCCCGCGCGAGCCCGAGCTGCTCCAGAAGATGACGAAGCAGGTGGAGAAATTCGCCCCGCAAGGCGCCGACCTGAAGTCGTGGCGATACCAATAACCGTCATCACGACGATCTCACGCAGACTCCGGGGGGAACACTAACGAAGCTCCGCCTTAAACCGCCGAGTGACGGGACGGGCGTGCGGTCGGCGAGTCTTCGTTAGCAGGCGGCCGCGGGGGCTGCGCGCCCGGCTTCCCTGCGACCTCCCCGTGAGATCGTACGTGACGGTTGAGACTATTTTCTCTTCGCCGCCGTGAACGATCCCGACATCATGTCTCCGTAGTTGACGGTGCCCTTGATCCCGCTGTCCTTGTCGGCCGTGCCGGTGTAGGTGACGTTGAGGGCGGTGCCTTCCACGCTCATCGCGAACCAGAAGGTGACGTCGGCCCCCTTGGCCGTACCCGTGATCGGAAACTTGCCGTACTGCGCGCTGACGTACTCGCCGGTGAGCTTCTCGCCCTCCTGCTTCAGCACGACGGTCGGGTTCGCGGTCATATTCGGGAGCTCGACGCTCACGTTATAGGTGCCGGTCAGGGAAGGAGTCGAAGGATCTTTGGAAGGTGTCGAAGGAGCCGGATCCTTCGAGTCCTTCCCTGGATCCTTCGAGTCCTTCCCTCTTGTCGCGACCCAGTCCCCTCCCGGCTGCCCGCCGATCGCCATCGTCCCCTTCGCGGTATCGCCGTCCACGGTGCCGGTCATCTCGATCGCCATCGGTCCGTTCTGCCCCTGGAAGGTGAACCAGATGCTCAGGTCCTTGCCCTTGACCTGGGCCTCGACCGGCGCCTCGCCCATCTGCGAGGAAATGACGCCGACGATCTTGTCCCCCTCCTTCTTCAGCTTGAGCTGCGTCGGGATGACGCTCTGCGCGGTCGTGATGGTCGCGTCCCAGGTGCCGAGCACGTCGGCCGATGCGGGGGCCGACGGGGTGGGAGCCATCTGTGCGCCGGCGGGTGCGGCGAGGAACACGAGCAATGCGAGCGGGGCAAATACGCTGAGGGTCTTCATGGTTCTGTGTCCAGTTGAATGCCGCCGAACAGACCGGCGAACAGGTTATACAGGGCGGCGCTCAGGGCGCCCACGATCACGCCCATCACACCATAGAGTAGCGGAAGAAACACGATGGCGCCGATCCCGAGCATGGCGCCAAAAGGGCCGCTCCCGAGGGGAGAGGGCGAGTCGGACATCCCGCTCACCATGCTGCCGACCATGGTCGCCACGGCGATGATTGCGCCCATCAGCAGCCCCATCGCGGCGGTCACGGCGCCATACAACCGGGCCACGGACCACACACCGATGCGACGGATGACCATGGCGACTCCAGAAGAATCGGGTACTTGGGTAACTGCTGACGACACCAGATTATCCGATTACACGGTTCTGCGATTATCGGATTCCGTCAGCGTTCGTTCAGCCAGCGGTCCTGCAGGACCTGGAGCGGCTTTGTCAGCTTCCTGCCGCCAACCTCCAGCGTGACGATATAGGTGCCGGGCTCGACCGCGCCCCCACCGCCGCGCCCGCCGAAGCCGCCCTGTGGCCCCTGGGACGGCGCCGGCGCGAGGTTCCACATCACCCGGCTGATCCCCGCCGTTTTCGGGCCGTCGAGCGTGCGGATCACTCGACCCGTGCCGTCCGCGATGGAGATCTTGACGTCGCCCGACGCCACGGACTTCAGGTAGTAGTTGATCGCCGCGCCGCGCGGCGCATTCTCGCCGATGAACACCTTCTGCCCGCCGACCTGCTGGTTCTACTGCGGGTCATTGAGCCACGCCACCGGCGGACGGATGTCGAACAGCGTGGCCTCCGAATCGCGGAGCGCCTGCGTGAGCTGCTGCAGCGGCGTGATGTCGTCGGCGATCCAGACGCTGCGGCCGTGGGTGGCGACGATCAGGTCACCGTCACGCGGATGGATCAGGATGTCGTCGGTCCGCACCGTCGGGTAGTTGTTCATGAACT
>JANOJK010000231.1:0-8370 GCA_031408165.1 Acidobacteriota bacterium
CATCATCCGTACGAAGTCATCCGCCAGCGCCTGCTCGAGGGGCCGGTAGCCGGCGCGCACGCCATCAACCGCGTGTCCCACCGCGATCGCCTGGTCGTCCGACACGTCCCTGATCGCCCTCTCATCGTCGTCCAGCGGGCCCAGGCACAGCTCCAGGCGCACGTCGAGGCTCTCCGGCGCAGGGATGAAGGTGCCCCACGACGAGGCGCCGTAGCCGCAGTTGCGGAACACGCCGCGCGCGACCTCGGCGAGCTCTTTCTCTGTCACGACGCACTCGCGCCCGGTGCCTGCCGCGATGCGGCCGTCGATGAAGACGACGGCGCGATGGATCGCGACTTCGACGCCGACGAGTGCGCGGTCGTCCCGGGTGCAGACAAGATCGACGATGGCGGAGGCAATCTGGTCACAGAGGCGGTCGGGGTGTCCCTCGCACACCGCTTCGGCGAATCGCAGGCGCTCAGTCATGGTGTTCTCCTCTTGTCGGTCCCTGTGTCGGCGGTCAGCGACGGCAGTTCGTCCACCCGGAAGGCCACGGTTTCGAGATCCCGGCGCCACCCGCCCGGCGTGAGGACCACGCGGATCTCGGCACGGGCGCGCTTGATGGCATCCGCCTGCGGACCGGGAGGACCAACGTAGCCATCAGTGATCACCAGCGCCTTCCGGACGCGCGTCTTCAGCACGTGCTGAAGGACGCAGGCGATCTCCGTGCCGCCGGTGGTGCTGACATGACCTGCCTGGAGGTCCGCCATGCGGACTGACGTAACCGTCGTCGAGAAGAGCAACACGTCGGAGTGAACGTAGTTGCGGAGTGCGACGAGCGCGCCGTACAGGAGGGGTACGTAGGCGCTCATGCTGCCGCTGACGTCGATGTAGACCTGCGCGCGTCCCATGCGTCCACCTCGCTCGATGTGCGACCGACGCCAATAGAGCAGAGGGTCGTACCCGACCGCACGCGAGACGGCAGCACGTCGGTCCGACGTGCTGGGCCACGCGCCCTGGACGACGACCCGGCGTGGGCCGTGGGGGACACCGGGGGGCAGATTCTGCGCAGCACCCAGAAGCGCGCGCCGCAATACGGCGAGGACCTGCGCGGCGGGCCGTGACGGGCGGACGTCGGCGCGGTTCAGCGCGTCGGCGAGGCTGCGGCCGCGGATCGGCAGTTCGGGGGGCGGCCACTTCTCGACAATCGCCCGAATGGCGCGGACGAACTCGGGATCCACCCAGCCCTCGGTTCCCCACACGTCGTCATCCGGCCCGGCGTGGTCACCGAGCAGAACGGCATCCGTATAGAGCACTCCCTCGCCCTCGTCGGTCACCGCCTCGGTGATGGCGTTGAAGACCTCCTCCGCCGTCACCGCGTCTCCGCCGTACAGCAGGTCGTGAAGAGGACGCAGCGCGGCGCTCGAGATCGGATTTCCGTCAGGCGGCGCGAGCAGTCGCAGCGGGCCGCCCTCCTCGCGATACATGTCGAGAAAGAAGGAGCGATGTGCGTCGGCCGGGAAGCGCGCGACGAGCATGGCGTTGATGAGCGCGTCGAAGGCGACGTTGTGCGCGCGTGACGCGCGCGGAAACAGCCGCGTGTGGCCCAGCAGAACGTGGTGCAGCTCATGCATCACGAGCAGGAACAGGTGCTCGTCGGTCCGGCAGTGGCGCCGCACGAACGCCGGGTTGATGCGCAGCACCGGCCGGCGCTCGCAGGACACCGACGCCGTGGGGACCGCTTCGGTCTCTTCGATCCGTAACAGCGAGAGCAGCGCATTCATCTCGAACGCCGCCGCGGGGATCGCGTTCAATACCCGTGACGTCAGGTCGTTCATCGCGCACCGCCCTGCGCCGGAACGTTGGTCTCCACGCCGGATGACGGAAAAAGAAGCGTCACCGGGGACAGCGTGATCAAGGACGGCTCGAAGCGGCCCGGCAGGTACAGGGGACCGGATCGGGCCGCCAGGATGGCAATCGCCGCGGCGTCCGCGACGACGGCATGGTCCAGTTCATCCGGCTCGTCCACGAAGAAACCGAAGCCTTCCGGCAGGCGCAGATCTCGGAGCGCCATCGCGCACACCCGCCGTAATCGTGCCGGGGTATCTGGCCGGCTACGACGAGTGGGTTTGACCCTGCCGGCGCCCTCGACGAGCCCGAGCAGATATGCGCCCCCGTCATTTCGAATGCGGCGGATGAGCGTCGATCGATCAGCCGAACGGGTTCGCCGCGCAATCGACGTCCAGAGGTCCAGCCTGTAGCGGCGTCCGCCCAGGTCTTCGCGCCTCACGGTCAGCACCGTCCGGGGCGGCACGCTCATGTTGTGCAGTTCCGTCACGCGGCACCATCTCGACTGGACCGGCCCTTCTTTAGTACCGCGCTGGCGTGGTCGTACGCCGATTCCAGGGCCGCCATCTCGAACGGTTCATCGTCCTGCATCAAGACGATGGCGGCGTTCGCCAGATGACGGCCTCGGATGGTCGCGCGGTCGAGGCCGGCCAGGTGCTTGCTGAGGACATCCCGCCTCCAGTCGGCTCCGCCGTTGCGCACCGTGATCCGCTCGGCGCCCCTGATGGCGAGCCGTGCGAACGCGTGCGCGATGGGCTCCACGGTCGCGGCCGGCAGGTCCGCGCGCTTTGCGAGGACCGGTGCGAGCACCGCGGCGGTCGCGAGCCGCGCGGCATGAGTCATGGACGAGAATGCGTCAGCGATGATGCGGCCGGCTTCGCCCCCCTCGAGCGCCGACCCCAGCGTCCGCGCAATGCGGCGGACCGGGTCCTGCTCGAGGAGGACGGCCTTCATCACGTGTCGCCGATCGAGATGTGCGAGCTGCCATGCCGCGCGGTGGGCCGCGAGCAGCGTGCTCTGCGCGACGGCCGCACCCCAGGCTGCGTCCGGGAGGGAGTGACGCAAGGCCGTGTAGAACGCGTCTTCGCCGCTACCCTCGAGTCCCGCCGGCTGCCGGGTCTGCTGCGCAGCCGCGATCGAGACAATGTTGCGCGTGAGCTGCACGGCGCGGCGGGTGGACATCGGATGGTCCGCCGCCGCGAGCTTCTGCGCGACGATCTGGACGTACTCGGCGGCAGGTTCTCGAAGCGCCGGTTCGATCGACGCCAACGCCCGCTGGATGTCGCCGACGGCCGTGCGCAGCTGCGTGGCCCCATTGGCGGCGGGCTCGAGTCTGCGCAGGATGCCGAGTTGATCGGCGCGCGGCAGGTCTCCGAGTGCCGGGACGACGACGATGAAGCCGAATCGATCCGCGAGGGCGACGTCCAGGGGCTCGGTCCCCGCGTACTGCGCCGCGGATTCCGAGCCATCGATCGACGGGGGTGGGTTCATCGCGCCCCAGCGATGCCGCAGCCTGTCCAGCGTGACGCCCTGGACGACCCGGTCGTGGACCAGTGGGAACAGCTTGTTCTGCAATTCCGGCCGGCAGCGGGAGACTTCGTCGAACAGCACCGACTCCGCGTCCCAGATGGTCGCCGGCGTCTGCAGGTACACCAGCTTCCCGTTCTCCGGCACCGGGAAGCCGACGAGATCGTCGAAGTTCAGGAGCGAGGCATTGTAGTGGCGATGCGACAGTCCCAGCGCGGCGGCCAGGCGGTTCAGGACCAGCGTTTTCGCGGACCCGTGGGGTCCGATCAGGAGCAGCGGCGCCTCCGTCGCGAGCGCGGCCAGGATCACCGGCTCGAGGTGGTCCCAGCCTGCGATGCCGAGGCCCCTGAGCAAGCGAAATCCCCCTGTGATGTGCGCGACGGGCGCGGTCATCCTTCCTCCTCCGGGGACCAGACGCTGTCCGCGAGCGGTGTGGCCGCCTTGACGTCCAAGGAAGGGGATGTGATCCGGTCAGGCCGAAACCGTGCTGATGACATGTGCGCCCTTTCGCTGAGGCTCCTGACGAGGAGCAGCGTTCACATCGCGCATGGGTCCGGTTTCGAGGTGAAGCCGGTCGGCTGGGCCACCGTGTGCGCGGATGATTCCGCGCAGGACTACGGTCTGGCGACGGGTCAGGGAGCCGAAACTCTCGCCGTCTTCTTCATGCCGGCAGCCTGAACGCGGGCTGCCTGGGTGCGGGGTTGGTCGAACAACGACCCGCGGGTTACTGCAGAGCAGGTTCTGTGCCAGCGTTTATCGAACGGAACGCTGGGAAACCGTGTCGCGCAACGATCTCGAGTCCACTGCTGGCGACAAGAGAGCTCCATCGTGGAGGACAAGCGGTTGGGTGCGACTCTCGCTTCGACGTCTCACCGGGCAATGTGTCCTTGCCACGATCGTCTGCGCGCAAGCGAGCAAAGAGAAGGATCGAACTGCCTAGAAGAGCTGCGGCATGAACTCGATCAAATAGCTGCGCCAGACGAGCCACGTGTGGCCGCCGGGGGTCTCTTTGAACACAGGAGCGAACCCGTGCTTCTTCAGCAGATCCACCGTGGACTTCGTGCTCGGCATCAGGCCGTCGTCCACGCCGGTCGCGAACCAGAGCAGCTTCAGTCCTTTCTTCGCGGCCGCGTTATCGAGTGTCGCAAGGTGCTGCTGTTCCCATGCCGCGCCAAACGGCGGGGCGACGGTCCCCGGCGCCGGCGCTGCGCCGCGTCCCCGTCCACCACCGAGCAGGCCCGAGCTGTACACCCCCACGAACGCGAACTTGTCGAGATGAGGAACGGCGATGTTGAGCGTCTGGCTTCCGCCCATCGAGAGGCCCGCAATCGCGCGATGCGCCCGGTCGGCCACCACGCGGTAGTGCTTCTCGACGTACGGCATCACGTCGCTGACGAAATCGGCGACGAACTCGTCGCGCGGGGGTGCCCCGCCCGCTGCCGCCGCACCGCGCCCGCCGCCACCCGCGTTGGTGTGGCCGGCCGGCATCACGACGATCATCGGCTTCGCCTTGCCGGACGCGATCAGGTTGTCGAAGATGAAGTTCGCCCTGCCCACCGAGGTCCACGAGTCGTCGCAATCGCCGGCGCCGTGCAGCAGGTAGAAGACCGGATACTTGTCCTTGCCCGATTCATAGCCCGGGGGCGTGTAGACGTGCATGCGGCGGGTGCGCCCGAGCGCTGACGACTGGTAATACACCGACGCGACCGCGCCGTGCGGCACGGGCTTCGTGTCCATCAGGTCCGAGCCCGGCACCGCGGCGACGCTCCACGTCGTGGTGTTCGATTCGCTGATCGCCGTGTTCCGCGGATCGACGACGCCGACGCCGTTCACGACGAACACGTATCGATACGCGCCCGGCTCGACGACGCCGGTGGTCATCTCCCAGACGCCGTCGGCGCCCTTGGTGAACTCCGCGTTGGCGCGCGCCGGCGCGGGAATGTCCCCGCCGCGCAGCGCCACGGTCGTCGCATCGGGTGCGTACAACCGGAACGCGATCCGCCGATCCGGCAGGATCTCGGGCGAGATGAATGTGGGAGCTTGCGCGGCCTGGCCGCCGCGTCCGGCGGGCGCCGCAGGCGGCTGGGATGGCGCGGGCGCCGGGGCCTGATTGGCCAGCGCGCCCGGCTGCATGACCGCCGCGAGCAACAACGGCAGGAGTCGCACAGTAAAGTTCATAGCTGATAGTCCGTATTCACGGTCTCCAGGTCAAGCCCGGAGCGAGCGGCGCTCATTCGGTGAGCGCCGCCGGGTCGATGAACAGCGCCGCTGACAGCGCTCTATCCAGCTCAGGCCATCGCAACCCGCTCAGGTGACCGACGAAGTGGGTCAGCATCGTCTTCGGCACGCTCACGAGCTCGTCGCAGTGCACGCTGCTGTCGAGCCGCAGACCTTCATCGGCGCCGACGGGGACCTGGGTTGACAGGCCGTGACGCGCGGAATACACCGGCGCGCAGACGACCGTCGAGAATCTCGAGTCGATGAGCACCTGACGGCTGACGACCAGAAACACGCGGAATCGCCGCGGGTCCCTCGCAGAGGGCTTCCGGACCCGATAGAAATCACCGCGCTTCACAAGTCGCCCTGGTACTCCAGCACGTCGGCGGCTTCCCGATTCAGTGCGTCCGCATGCCGGTTCAGGATCGCAAGGTCTCTCTCGTCGGCGAGCCTTCGCGCTCGCCCCAGCAGTCCTTCCCGGACGAGCCGCTCGATGGTCTGGGAGCGGCTTTCTCCCTTCCCCGCCGCCTTGGCGAGGAGTCGAAGCACATCGTCGGACAGGGTCACGGAGGTCTTCCGCTTCATACTACTAATATACCACCATGGTGGTACGCAGGATAAACTCCTTGGCACCTTCGTCACGCTCATCCCGTGAACGGATTACGAATCGTGAGTCGGGCCTCGATCACCTGGCCATCCTGCAGGTCCTCCGAATACAGGATGTTGCATTTCGCTTCAAGGGCGGCCGCGACGATCAGCGCGTCGTAGAAGTTGTATCCGAGGCGGGCCGCCAGCGTCAGCGCCGAATCGTGGATGGCGACTGTCGTCGGTACAGGGGAGGGACACAGGATCTGGATGTCGGCGAGCGCCGCGACCACTTCCGGCCAGGGCATATGGAGTTTGCGACGGGCGACGGAGGCGAGCTCGTTCAGGACCTGGACGCTCACAACCGCGCCGCGGGAGAGGAGGGCATCCGCGGTCGGCGTCCGATCGTCCTGCCGCCCCAGTGCATAAATGAGGACGTTCGTGTCGAGAAAGGCCCTATCGCTCATTCGCCGCTTCGCGCTCGAACGTGAAGCCGGCGGGCAGGGGCCGGCGCAGCTTCCGCAGCCTCTCGAGCGCCTTCTGCCGGCTCCGGTCGCGGCGGACTTCGAACTCGCGGGGACCCGCGATCCTGATTTCGATCTGGTCCCCTTCCTTCAACTCGAGCGCCTCGACCACTGCCGCCGGCAGGCGAACCGCCAGGCTATTGCCCCACTTGGCCACTTGCATGTCGTCACTCCGCTTAGATATACATTCATGATTGTATATCAACAGCGGAGCGGTCCGGCGGATCATTTCGGCTATGTGAGATACGTTCTACTCTTACTGCTTGAGGTATTTCCGCGCCCACTGCTGCGCGAAGGCGGTGTTGATGCTGTGGGCAGTCGCCGCCATCACCTTGCGGTAGAACTCCGTCGCTCGGGCGGTGTCCGCTTTCTTGTCGTAGGCTCGTCCGATCAGGCCCAGCACGAAGCTGTCGGTCAGATTCCCCTTCTCCAGTTCGGCAATCGCCGTGTCGCTGTCCCCGGCCTCCAGTGCGATGTAGCCGAGGAGATACTGATACTGCGGGCGCTCACCCTCGTTTCCTGCCTTGTCCACCAGCGCCTTCATCGCCGCGGCGTGGCGTTGCGCCTGGGCGGCGCCGCCGCGGCGCGCCGCGATGCGGGCCTGCGCGTTGAGCCAGCGCATCTCCCACAGGTCCGCCTGCACGGGCGTCAGGTCCTTGATCTGTTTCGACGTGTCGTAGCCGGTCCGGTACCATTTCTCCGCGTTCGCGAGGTCGCCCGATTCGAGGTAGATGCGCGCGATCGCGTTCGCGGTGCCGGCCGCGCCGCCAGGGTTCCCCTGCGCCATCCGCTCGGAGAAGACTTTTTCGTAGTGCGTCGCGGACTCTGCCGCCCTGGATTCGAACGCGTAGGACACCGCCATCGAGGTCAGCGCCTGCGGTTTCATGTCGGGCGTTGCGACGTCGATGGCGGTCGCGAAGTGCTTCCGCGCCTCGGCATGGTTGCCGGTCAGGTCCAGCGTTCGGCCGGCGCCGAGATGCGCGTCCACCAGTTTCGCGTCGGCGGCCAGGGCTTTTCGATACAGCGCCAGCGCGTCTGCGAGTTTGCCGTCCTCGACGAGCTGGTCCGCCTCTTTGACGAGAGGATGCCGCTCCGGCGCCGGCTGCGCGGCCGCTGCCAACGTCATCAAGCACATCATGGTCGTCGTGGCGATCGCGTGCCGAAGTCTGATGCTCATATGGTGATTACCGGCAGTGCAGAGGAGTCGCCCGGCAGGACGAGCTCGGATGTGAACAATTCGATCGTTGTCGTCCGCAACATGCATCGTATCAAAGTAGCCGCTGCCGGGCGGCTCGTCAGCCTTCCAGGTGCACTCCTTGATGACGATGCCAGTAATTTTTTCGGCGCCGCCGACCGAGGACCGAGGACCGAGGACCGAGGACCGAGGACCGAGGACCGAGGTGAAATTAACCTAAGGCCTTCGGTATACTGTCCATGCCTGCGCTGATTCGTCACGAAGGCTTCGAGATCCGGATTTTCACGCTCGATCACCCTCCACCGCACGTACACGTGTTCAAGGCCGGCGCGGTCATGAAGATCGACCTGTCGACCTGCTTGGTGACCGAAGTCGTCGGCCGGATCACGCGACATACGCCCCCGGCGGCTCTGAGATCGCGGCCGCGGTTACTCCGCACTGCTCGTCCAGTTGTTACAGGTCAAGGCATCGCCCGCGAGCGTGCCGTCGAGGTTC
>JANOJK010000288.1:0-2342 GCA_031408165.1 Acidobacteriota bacterium
TGATGGCTCCGAGAACGCCCAGCAGGATCCATTGCGGTGGGACAGGAGCCGTCACAAGATGCACGGCAGACGCAGTGATCGCCGCGGCACCTCCAAGTACGAGGCACCGCAGGTAGACACGGCCGGCTGCGGTGAAAGAAGACGAGGACATTACCGCGCCATTATCCTTTTCCGCCCGTCCGTGTGGAGGCTTTGATTTTCTGAGCCGCGCTTCTCGAAATGCTCGTCCGTCCTGGAGCGCGCTCGTCCGCTCCGGCCGAGCAGGGGGAGGGCGGCTCAGGTCGGTTCGTTATTGCGTCAGCGGCTCGGTATAGTCAGACTGCCCTTCATCTGCGCCAGGCGTCGCCAGCGCCGCACGCGGATCGCACGAAAAGACGAGACATGGCCGTCAGATCGACCCGGGAGATGCTCGATTCAGCAGACTTAAGGAAATTGGTCGCCAGGCGATGGGAGATTTCATCTCGCTCACCATCGTGCTCTTCGTGATCTATTGCGAGCAACCCTCAGCGTGTCCGCGAAGCCGGTCCCTCTCCACCTGGCCAACGCCAACCTGGTCTAGCCAGAAGGTCACGGCGCTGGCCGAAGCCCTGCAGTATCCAGGCTAATCCGACCGGAGAGCGATGACAGGTTCGATGCGCGTGGCGCGGCGCGCCGGCATGAACGCCGCCAGCGCCGCAACAACGAGCATGGCCACGACGGCCGTCGCAACGGGCGGCACGCCGCCGCCAGACAGGTCTTCGATCGCAGTCGCGGCGAATCGTGTCCCCCAGAACGCTACCGGCGCACCGACAACGAACCCCGCGGCGACGAGCGTCAGCCCGCTGCGCAGCATCATCCGCATGACGTCACCGCGCGTCGCGCCGAGCGCCATGCGAATCCCGATCTCCTTCGTGCGGCGCGAGACCGTATAGGCGAGCAGCCCGTACAGACCAATAGCCGCGAGCAGCGCGCCAACCGCGCCAAAGAATCCGCCCAGGATCGCCAACAACCGCTCGGGTACGAGGGCGGCATCGACCTGCTCGGCCAGCGTGGTGACGCGTCGCACCGAATCAGCGCCGAGCACCCCGGTAACGATGCGGCGTGCGTCGGCGGCAACGGCAATCGGATCGACGTCCGTCCGCAGTGAAAGCGTGGTCGAGCCTCTCGACATCGGAGCGAAGAGATAAACGATGGGCGGCGCGGCGAGCCTGATGTCCTGATACTTCGCATCGCCGGCGACGCCCACGATCTCGTAGGGATCGCGTTCGTTCTCGAGCCAGACGTGGAGGCCAATCGGATCCCGACCGGCGAAGTATCGCCGCGCCAGCGCCTGGTTGACGATGACGCGGCGCGGCTCTTCGGAGTCAGCGCCGCGGAAGTCCCGTCCCGCCAGGAGGGGCGTTCCATAAGTGGCGAAATAGTTGGGAGACACCGAATTCAGCGATACCCGCCGCCTGTCCTGCACGGGTTCGTCGAATCCTTCGGCCTGCAGGAAGCGGCTCGCTGCGCCGAGGGCAATCGGCGTCGTCCCGCTCGCCGCAACCGCACGCACGCCCGGAATCGCCTCCAGGCGCGGAACGATGTCCCGGTAGAGTGCCGCGAGCTGCTGCCGATTCTGCGCGCGTGACGTGTTGATTGAGATCAGGAGCACACCATTGCGATCGAAGCCGAGGCTGCGATCACGCAGGTGGCGCAGATGTGCGATGGACAGTTGCGACACGCTGAGGAGCGCCAGGGAGATGGCCACCTGCGCGACCACCAGTCCGTCGCCGAAGACGCGCCGGGATCGCGACTGTGCGGCACCGCTCTGGCGCAAAGCCGGCGCCGGGGCGGACACGAACGCGGCGATCGCAGGCATGAGCCCGAAGAGGAGCGCCGCCAGCACGGTGACGGCGACCGTGAACATCAACACCCTCGCATCGAGTGGAATGTCCAGACGCGGCGAAGGACCTGGCGATATCGTACCCGACATCATGATCCGCATCAGCATCGTCGCGCCGAATCGCGCGCCGACGATACCCAGAACGCCGCCCATCGCGGCGAGGAGCAACGATTCGGTCAGTACCTGCCGTACGATGCGGAAGCGGCCGGCGCCGAGCGAAATGCGTACCGCCATCTCCTGGTGCCGCGCGGCACCGCGCGCGAGCAGCAGGCTGCCGATGTTGACGCACGCCAGCAGCAGCACGCCGCCGACCATCGTCATCAGCAGCAGCAGCGGCCCGCCGAACTGCTGATGCAGCGGGGTCGAGAGTCCGGTGCGCGCCGGCGTGACGTCGATTACGACCCGGAGCCACTGCGGATCTCGCTGTGCAAGGGCGTCGATTCGGACCCGATCCAGCACCCGCATCTCGGCACGCGCCTGT
>JANOJK010000312.1:0-2070 GCA_031408165.1 Acidobacteriota bacterium
CCAGCTTCAACGCGAGAGCGGCGGTCGGCGGCAGCAAGAGGCCGAAGACCAGCGCTACTTTCCAGCCGAAATAGAAGTCGACCACGAAGGTTTCGGCGCCCCAGGTCAGCGCCCCCAGCGGGCGGGATCGGCGTGGTGAAAAACTACCGGACGATCGGCGTGGTCATGTCCCCCGTGATCTGCGCCGCGGTGCGCGCGCGGTTGTAGATGCGCACCTCGTCGATCAGGCCGCGGTAGAACTCGGAGACGAACGCGTTGTTGCCGCCGATGCGGAGCGCGCCGTTGCTGACCGCCATATTGCCGGTCTGCGCGCGGCTCGCCACCTCCACCCCGTTGATGAAGATGCGCTGCCTGGCGCCGTCGAAGGTCGTCGCGATGTGCGTCCAGGTGTTGAGCGGCAGCGCCGTCAGGCCGCGTACGGCCTGATCGGCCGCGCCGGCCCGGATGTAGCCAGCCGGCAGATTGAATCCGCCCGGCTGCGGGGAGCCGTCGTTCGCGTACAACCCGTACGAGAGCAGGCCCGTGCCACGCTCCTTGAGCATGATCGTGTCCCAGTCGGCCAGTTCCGCCGGATTCACCCATGCCTCGAGCGTCATGCCGTTTGTGAGGTCCAGCGGGCTGTTGGTGGTATCGGTGACGGTCACCCAGTCGTTGCTGCCGTCGAACTGCAGCGCGCCGCCGAACACGCCGCTGACATGCAGGGCCTGCCGGATCACGCCGTTGTTCCTCACCGGCGACGTGTCGGCCGCCGTCGTGCCGGTCACCTCGTCGAACCCGAGGGCGAGCACCAGGCCGTCGCTGCCGAGCGACACGACCATGGCGACCGCGTTTCCGGCCGCCAGCGCCGTGCCGGCGACGGGATTCGTGCTGATCACGCTGCCCGCCGGGACGGTCGCGCTATTCGCGAACGTGACGGCGCCGACCACCAGACCCACGTTCGTGATCGCCGTCGCCGCGGTCGCTCTCGCCTGCCCGACGACGTTCGGAACGACGTTCGCCTGGCCGGACGATACCACCAGCGACACCGCGCTTCCGGGCGCCGCGTTCGTGGTGCCGGCCGGATTCTGGCTGATCACGCTGCCACCCGGCACCGTCGCGCTGGACGCCGTGGTGACCGTGCCGACAATCAGACCCGCCGCGTTGATCGAGGCCGTTGCCGCCGCCTGCGTGGCGCCGACGACGTTCGGCACCAGCGCGCCGAGGGAGACGACCAGGGACACGGCGCTGCCGGCGTTGACGCTCGTACCCGCGAGCGGGCTCTGGCTGATGACCGTCCCGGCAGGGACCGTCGTGCTGTTCGCGCTCGCGACGGTCCCGACGTTCAGGGCCGACGCGTTGATGGCCGCCGTCGCGGCGGCCTGGGTGGCGCCGACGACGGACGGCACGGCGACTTGCGTCACGTCGCCGGAGGCCGGGATCGTCATGTCGGCGAACTGCAGCCGTTCGATGTTCCGCAGCGTGTCGGTCCCGTCGTCCAGGAGGACGCCGCCGACCGGAGTGCTGTGCACGACGGTCACGGTGCCGTTGCGGTTGTTCGTGACCGTGTACTCGACGCGATTGCCCCGGAAGACGGCCGTGTCGCAGTTGAGCGGCGCGGCCGCGCCGCAGTCGGCCGCCGGCACCGCCGGCGTTGCGATGCTGCGGACGATCTCGATGCGGCCGGGGTTGAGCCGCTGCGGGCTCGAGAACACGTCGGCGATGAGATCGCTCGCGCTGTTCACCAGTTTCACGGTGCCGTCGTTGAGTGTCGCCCTGAGCTGCACGTTCAACCAGACGTCACCGTCGATCAGGTCGTTGCCGGCCTTGCCTTCGATCAGGTCGCTGCCCGCGCCGCCCATCAGGATGTTGCCGCCGATGAACGGCAGCGTCTTGCCCAGGGCGGTCATGAACGCGGTCAACCCGGTGACCTTCGCCGCAGCGGCCGCGGTCAGCGCCATATCAGGCGTCAACTGACGCTCGATCGGCGCCGCCGGGTCGTCGACGTTGTTGTCGCCGCGAATGTGGTCGTTGAGATTCCAGCCGGAGGCGCCGTCGACAAAGAGATACTTGTCGCGGGTGTCGTTGAGGTTC
>JANOJK010000336.1:0-4657 GCA_031408165.1 Acidobacteriota bacterium
TTCGGGCGGAACGCGACGAGTGAAACCTTCTGCTGGCGGTGTCCGATGAACGATCCCTCGCATCAGCTTTCTGAGCGCGAACAGACCGACGAAAGCCTGCGTCTCGAACGCGAGCGGGCCGATCGTACGCTTGACGATGAGGTCTCGGCCGCCGATGAAACGGCGGACGCCGTCATCAGCCGCGCGCGTGCACGTGCCGACGCGCTGCTGGCCGCCGCCCGTAGCAAGACCGATCAGACATCGACGGGCCATCAGCCGACCGACGCGCTGAAGACATCGAGAGCCCTCGAGGACCACATTCTCCAGCGGGAGCGCGTGACCGCGGACGACGTCCTCCGTGACGAGCGCTCGGAGCAGGTGAGCGTTCTGTCGCAGGAACGCCAGGCGACGGACCACGACTTGTCCCACGAACGCGCGCGGGCCGACAAGACGTTGGCCACGCGCGACGATTTCATGGGCATCGTCAGCCACGACCTGCTGAACCTGTTGAATGCGATGGTCGGCGTGTCGTCGCTCATCGAGAAGGAAGTTGCGCAGGAGAACCACGTCGAACGCGTGGTCGCGCATGCGCGGCGCGTGCAGCGATCCGGCGCCCGGATGCGTCGGCTCGTCGGAGACCTCGTTGATGTCGCGAGCATTGAAACGGGTATGCTCGCGGTGACGCGTGCGGTTGGTTATCCCGCAGACGTCGTGACCGAGGCGGTGGAGACGTTTCAGGCGCAGGCCTCGGGAAGCGGGATCTCGCTGGTGGCGGAGATCGTGCCCGGGGTGCCGCCCGTGGCGTTCGATGCCGCGCGAATTCTCCAGGTGCTCTCCAATTTTCTGAGCAACGCCATCAAGTTCACGCCCGCGCAGGGGACCGTAGTCGTGCGTCTTGAACACGTTGAGGACAACGTGGTGTGGTGTGTCAGCGATACAGGAGAAGGCATTCCCGATGACAAACTGGAGGCGGTTTTTGACCGCTTCGTTCAGCTGACAAAAAATGATCGACGGGGCGTGGGACTCGGTCTGTTCATTTCCAAGTGCATCGTTCTTGGTCATGGCGGACGGATTTGGGCGGAGAACAGGATTGACCGGGGAAGCACCTTCTGTTTCACCCTGCCGGTCGACGCGGGTGCTCGGGTGACGGAAGGGACGTCAAGCGGGCATAGGGGATCCGGCTAGTTCAGTCTTCATTCAACGGGGCACTGGACGGCCCGCCAGCCGCCGACTGACTTTCATGTGCGTTGGCCTTCGCTTCAGACGGACAGCGGTTGATGCAGCGGGTTGGGACGGCGTGCTGCGACGCCTTGTGCTGGGGGGATAGATGACTCAACTCTGCGCCTACCGGCCCTGCAAATGCCTCGTCCCTGCGGACGAAATGTTTTGCGGGGAGGTTTGCGCGGCGATGTTCATTGAGGCAGGCATTGAACGGCTCAAGCATCTTGCACATGGGTCCATCCGGACTTAGAATCGCGCCGGTGGGCGCGGAGAACGCCTCGACTCGTTGTGGCTTCAGGAGGACCGACGGATGGAACCCAAGACCGCTCATGACTTCGACCAGGAACTGCTCATTCTGTTCGACGCCTACGTGCACGGCGCGCTCGACCGGCGCGGTTTTCTTGACAAGGCCGCCAAGTACGCTGTCGGCGGGGTGACCGCCGTGATGCTGCTCGATCAGCTCAGCCCGAAGTTCGTCGAGGCGCAGGTCGTCAAGCCCGAGGACCCGCGCATCAAGGTGCAGCACCTCGAATACGACTCACCGAAGGGCTACGGGAAGATGCGCGGCTACCTGGCGCAGCCGGCCAAGGCCGCCGGCAAGCTTCCGGCCGTCCTCGTCATTCACGAGAATCGCGGGTTGAACCCGCATATCGAGGACATCGCCCGCCGCCTCGCGCTCGACAACTTCGTGGCGTTCGCCCCGGATGCGCTGTTCCCGCTCGGCGGCTATCCGGGCGACGAAGACAAGGCCCGGGAGGTCTTTCCCAAGCTCGACCAGCCGAAGACGCGCGAGGACTTCGTCACCGCAGTCGGCTGGCTCAAGGCGCGACCCGAGACCAACGGCAAGGTCGGCGCCGTCGGCTTCTGCTACGGCGGCGGCATGGTGAACCTGTTGGCCACGCGCGTGCCCGACCTTGCGGCCGGCGTCGCGTTCTACGGCAGCGCACCGAACCTCGAGGACGTGCCCAGAATCAAGACCCCGCTCCTGATTCAGTCCGCCGAGGTGGACGAGCGCATCAACGCGGGCTGGCCGGCTTATGAGGCGGCGCTGAAGGCGGCCAACGTGCCCTACGAGCGCCACCTCTATCCCGGCACGCAGCACGGCTTCAACAATGACACGACGCCGCGGTTCGACGCCGCGGCGGCCAAGCTCGCCTGGGAGCGAACGCTCGCACACTTCAACAAGCATCTCCGGTAGGCCGCAGGCAGGTCCAGCAGGGGGCGTCGTTCCGACCTGAGGACGAGCGCCGGCCCCTGCAGGACGTTCTCGTCGTTCGTCCCTCTGCTCCTGCCACTCGTCCCCTGGCGAGCCGGTTCGAGCAGGGATCGAGTACTGGCGGCGTGCTGCGTGCGGTAGGTTGTTGCATGCGCCTTACCCATCAGCTCGCCTGTGTCGCATTCGTCACCTTCCTTCCGGCGCAGGCCCAGCCCACCCCGCCTCCCGGCCTGCCGCAGGCGATGGCCCGCTTGAACGCGCAGGATCCGGCCGGAGCGCTGAAGATCGCCGAACAGGTGATCGCGCGCGAGCCGGCGAACGCGCGCGCGTGGCGGGTGCTCGGCACCGCCGCGAAGGGGACGAAAGACTTCGACCGCGCCATCGCCGCGTTCCAGAAGTCGCTCGAGCTCGATCCGTCGAATCCGGCGGGCGTCTACAACATCGGCGCGGTCTACGCCGTGAAGGGAGATAAGGACCGCGCGTTCGACTGGCTCGGAAAGGCGCGTGCGACGAAGAAGATCGACATGACGCAGATGGAGACCGATGCGGACGTCGCGTCGCTCCGCGAGGATCCGCGCTACGCGGCGCTCCTGCCGACACCCGCCGACTTCACGGCCCCCTTCGTCGAAGACGTGAAGATCCTCCGCGAGTGGGTCGGGGAGGCGGCGAACGACCAGTTCGGCTGGATCGCGCGGTCGATCGGCGACGTGGATCGTGACGGCGTCACCGACATCGTCACCTCCGCCCCCGGGGGCGCCTCGTCATCAGGCCGCGTATACGTATATTCCACCAGATCGGGAAAGCTGCTGTGGAAGGTGGAGGGCAAGGCGGGGGACACGCTCGGCATCGGCATCGAAGGTGCGGGGGACACGAACAAGGACGGCATCCCCGACGTCATCGCGAGCGCGCCGGGCAACGGCCGCGCCTACGTCTATTCCGGCGCCGACGGGCGCGTGCTGTTGACGATGAACGCGGAGAAGACGGCCGACGCGTTCGGGCGTCACGTGTCGGGCGTTGGCGACGTCAACCACGACGGCCACGCGGACGTCATCGCCGGCGCGCCAGCAAACAACGCGAACGGCGCCGGCGCGGGCCGCGCGTACGTATATTCAGGGAAGGACGGCAGCGTCCTGCTGACGCTCACCGGCGAGCGCGCGGGCGACGCCTTCGGGGCAACGGTGGCGGGCGGCACGAAGGGCGCGCACAGTTTCCTGATCGTCGGTGCGCCGTCCGCCGGAGCGGCGCGCCGCGGCCAGACCTACGTGTATACGTCGCTCTCGCAGAAGCCCGCGTTCACGATCGACGCGGACGAGACCGGCGCAGCCCTCGCCGCGATGTTTGCCTCGGTCGTCGGCGATGTGGACGGCGACAAGGTGCCGGACGTGTATGCGTCGGATTTCGGGAACAGCGCAAAAGGCCAGGCCACGGGCCGCGTCTACGTGCATTCCGGCAAGGACGGTCGACGCATCCTGACACTGACGGGGGAAACGGCGGGCGAGGGGTTCGGCACCAGCCCGGCGCACGCGGGGGACGTCAACCGGGACGGCCACGACGATTTGATTGTGGGCTCGTGGCAGTACGGCGCCGTGACCGGTTCCGGTGGACGCGCGTATCTCTATTCGGGCAAAGACGGCTCGCTGCTGAAGACCTACACCGGAAAGATTCCGGGCGAGACGCTCGGCTTCGACGCGGTGGGGATCGGCGACATCGATGGCGACGGCACGATTGACCTGCTCATCACCTCCGCGTGGAGCGGGATCAAGGGCTTCCACTCCGGGCGAGTGTTCGTGATCTCGAGCGGCGTGCGCTGAACGGCGTTGGAAATCCACCGTACCAGGCCCGAGACCGCAATCGGCCGCGTCTGTTTGACCGCTCAGGCAAGACCACGAGAAGCCTTTCCGCGCCGTGATCGTTCAGCGATACCGGATCGCGGGTGGCGATTACACAATGTGATGTGAGACGGTAGCCTGAGGCCTGCGCTACTTCTTCGGGCCGTCCACCGGCAGGTCGCGTTTGGACCAGTCCTCGAACGACCCGTCGTAGAGGAGCACCCGGTAGCCAAGCGTGCGCGCGGCGAACAGCATGGCCGTCGCCTGCTGTCCGATGTGGCAGTAGCCGATCACGGTGTCGCCCGGTTTCACGCCGGCCCTGGTGAACACCGCGGCAATTTCGTCCGCGGGCCTCAGCTGCACGTCGGCGGACGTGAACGAGTCGAACGGCGCATTGAGCGCACCGGCGATG
>JANOJK010000339.1:0-3069 GCA_031408165.1 Acidobacteriota bacterium
GGGCTCTGGACACCACCCACCTGCCGCACGTTGAAGGCGTTCAGGTGAAACACCGGGTCGGCCACCGCGGCGACCTGCTCCACACCGGTCGCCGAGACACTCACGAACGTCATCTTGCGCACACCCTGGGAACCGACGACGTTGTCGGTCCTGTCGCCGTTGGGGTCCGTGAACGGGAAATCGCCGGCAGTCAGGGAGTAGTTGGCATCGAACGCGGACGAGAGCAACGTGTCCGCGAACTGCCCGTTGTAACCGGGAGAGAGCTGGCTCGTCACGCGGGAGTCGGCACCGGCGTGGGAATGGCAGGTCCCGCAGGATGTGGCGTTGTCGCTTCCGGCCTGCATGTCCCAGTAGAGCGCTTTGCCCAGCTGAATCGCGGCGGTCGTGTTGGCGACGTAAATCTTGAGATCCTCGCGAATGACCTTGACGCGGGTGATCGGATCGATCGGAAAGATCGGATTCGGGACACCCTTCAGCGAGGTCAGGGGCAGGAAGGGCGGGCCAGCCGCGATCACGGCGTCCACGGTGGCAAATCCCGTCGGGCACTCAATCTGAAGGGCTGCCTGCGCCTCCAGACGACCGACTCGGATGGCGTATCCAGCCGTGGCGATTGCCACCAGGCCGACGGCGACAATCAGGCGAATTGGCCAGGTGGCCTTTCTGATCATGACTCTGTCCTTTCCTGCGATCGAGTCCAGACGGGGCGCGGCGACGCGTCACCGGAACCGCAGCGGAATGGAGCGGCGCGAACGCGGACGCGACCACCCGATGCAAGTAGAACTATGGGGGGCGAAGATGAGGCCGCCATGAAACTCCGGTGAACTGTTCTTAATCTGGCGCGAGGTCCGCGCGAATCACGTGGCCGGTGCGTCTCGTGTCGACGCCGGCGCCGTACAGAAAAAGCGGAGCCCGGACAAAATGTCCGGGCTCCGTGGTCGATGGCGCGACGTGTTACCGCATCAGTTCGATGGCGGCCATGTTCCACGCATTGGACGTGGGGGCCGTGGTGGTGAGTGTGACTGAGGAGCCGGCCGCCCCCGCCACGCCGTTGAGCCGCTGGACCCAGGACGCGATGAAGGGTAGTGGCACGTACTCACGGAGCTTGGTCTGTCCCGCACCGACGGTGCGGGCCGAGACCGTCGCCCAATCGAGTCCGACGCCATAGACGAGAGACCCTGTGCCCTGAGTCACGAGGCCGATGCTCGCTGTGACCGCGGCCGTGCCAGGGGTGCTCGCTCCGTACGAGGCGCCCACGGCGCTGACGTTCGTGAAGCCGATGACCGTTATCTGCTGTAAGAAGCCCGCAGTTGACAGCGTGCTGGTGATGCCCGCGGCGGTCAACAGCCCCGGTGCAGTTGCCGTCCAGATCTCGGCCACGCCGCTGCGCGCGCTCTGCTGAACGACGCGCGTCCAGGTCAGGCCGCCACCCGAAACCGTCGCCGCCTGCCCGTCGGGGCCGGCTGGGCCGTCAGCCCCGACGAAGGCCACGAGCGTGACTCCAGCCGTGACCGTCGTCACCGCTGCCGTGCGATTTCCGGTCCCCTGCGAGAAGACCATCAGCACTTGCGTCGGGTCGGCCCCGACCAGAACGCCCATCGAGAGGACCAGCGCCACAGGGCTGCCGGGCGCGACGAGCGTGCCGGCTGCCGGGTTCGAGCTGATTACGTTACCCGAGGCAACCGTTGCACTGGCTACCTGGGTAATCGTGCCAACCGTCAACCCTGCACCGGTGATCGTGACGCTGGCCGCTGCCTGCGCCGCGCCGATGACGTTCGGTACCGCCACCGGCGTGTTGACCGTCACCGTCACCGTCGCGACGTTCGAGGTGAAGTTCTGGTTGTCCATGATGGTGTAGGTGAACGTATCCACACCGACGAATCCCGGGTTCGGCGTGTAGGTGACCCGGCGGTCCACTCCCGTCGCGACGGGGCGGACGACGAGCGCCAGCCCGTTGACAGGCGGTCGCTGGATGGTGAGCGTCGGCTGCAGGAGCCCGGTGTTCGTCGTCACTCCGGCGGTGCCGTTCGTGTCGTTGGCATCAACGTCAAACGTGATGGCCGTATTCATCTGCGTCGTCATCGCGTCATTGTTCGCGATGGGCTGCCCGACGGGCCGCGTGACGTTGACGGTGGCGGTCGCCACGTTACTGACGAGGAGGCCGTCACTCACACGGTAGGTGAAGGTCACGGGCGTTGGCGACGCGCCGGCGGCGATGCCGACGCCGTGGTTGTAGAGGAAGGAGCCATCGGGGCTCAGCGCGAACGTGGGGTAGCCCGGCGCCGACGGGTTGGCGGCAGGACCCGTGAGGAGCTCGACGGTGAGCACGTTGCCGTCGGGATCGACGTCGTTTTCAAGCACGCCCGGCGCGGTGACCAGCATCTGCGGGTCCGGGAAGATCACATCGGGCAGGAGCATGAAGACGTCGTTGGTGGCGATCGGCGCGCGATTCCCCGGCGGGATCGCACCAACCGTAACCCTGACGGTCGCCGTGTCGGTGAGACCGCCTGGATCGCTGACCGCGTACTGGAACGTGTCGACGCCGCCAGTGGTGAATGCGGCATTCGGCGTATACGTGATCGTCTTGCCGTCGGTGGCTGTCGTGCCATTCAGGCCGTTGGTCACGGTCGTGATGCCGAGCACGTCGCCGACGTTCGGATCCGTGTCGTTGTTCAGGACGACGATGATGACGGGGGTGTTGAACGGCGTGGACGCCAGGTCGTCGATTGCGTTCGGTCCCTGATTGGTCGGGGGCGGCGCAGTGATCGGTGTCGTGAGCTTCCCGCTGAGCGCGAACATGTTCGTCTCGCCTCAACGGGCGGGAGACACGAACTCGGCGCCTCGTCCAGCGAACGCATGAAGCGGGAGTTTCTGGCCTTTATCCGCGAGCTGAGCGAGTCGGGCCCGGTCTTCCTGCACATCGACGACCTGCATTGGGCAGACCTGTCCACAGTGGACCTGCTTAATTACCTGGGTCGGCGGCTGGGCGACCTGCGGGCGCTGGTTGTCCTGACCTGTCGGCTGACCGAATTGTTGCTCTCGAATCATCCCTTCCTGGCGTTGAAACAGGAG
>JANOJK010000380.1:0-2673 GCA_031408165.1 Acidobacteriota bacterium
CCACTTTCGACGCGATATTTCGTTCGCCGAAAATTCGAGAGGGGAGATAAAGCAGAAGGCAGAAGGCAGAAGGCAGAAGGCAGAAGGCAGAAGGCAGAAGGCAGAAGGCAGAAGGCAGAAGGCAGAAGGCAGAAGGCAGAGGGCGTGATACCGGTTTTGATCCTGGGATTGGCGTTGTCGGCCGCGCAGCCGGGAGCGCGGCAGCCCGTCAAGCACGACCTCGTCATCGACGGCCACCACGTGGCAGTCTGGGAGAAGAAACCCGCGCAGGTGCGCGCCGCAATTGTGCTCATTCACGGGCGGACGTGGAGCAGCCTGCCGAATTTCGACCTGCAGGTCCCGGGCGAGCGGCGGTCGTTCATGGACGCGCTCGCCGGCGCGGGGCTCGATGTCTTCGCCGTGGACCTGCGCGGGTACGGAGCCACCCCGCGCGATGCCAGCGGATGGCTGACGCCCGACCGCGCGATTGCCGACGTGCACGCCGTGGTCGCGTGGATTCAGCGGCGGCCGGGGCAGGCGCGGCTGCCGATCTACCTGTTCGGCCTGTCGCGCGGCGCGATGATCGCGGCGATGGCGGCGCAGCAGCGGCCTGAAACGCTCGCCGGCGTGGTGCTGCTGGGATTCGGCTTCGATCCCGACGCGCAGGTCGCCGTCGTCCCGCCGCCGGCGCGGCCCCCGCGGACGCGCAACGTTGCCGACGCCGCGGCCGCCGATTTCCAGACGAAGGACGCCTACACCGGCGCGACCCTCACCGCCTTCGTGCGCGAGGCGCTGCGGGCCGATCCCGTCTACGCGGACTGGCGCGACGAGCACCAGTTCAACGCCTTCAGGCCTGCGCAGCTGCAAACGCCCGTCCTGCTCGTCCACGGGGACCGCGATCCGCAGGCGCCGCCGGCGGTAGGGACGAAACTGTTCACACGGTTCGGCACCGGGGACAAGGCCTGGGTGGTGTTGCCGGGCGCCGACCACGCCGCGCATCTCGAGAAATCCCAGGGAGAGCTCGTTCGCACGATTGCCTGGTTCATCCGCCGCCACGAGGTCTGAGTTCTATGAAGTACACGCTGAGCACAGCCGCCTTGCTGTTGGCGATTGGCCAGACGCCCGCCCCCGCCGTCCGCCCGGCCCCGGCGAGGGCCGCCGCCTTCGACGTGTTCGAGGCCAGCATTCCCGACATGCAGGCCGCCATGAAAGCGGGCCGCACCTCGTCGCACGAGATCGTGCAGCAGTACCTGACGCGGATCGCGCGGTACGAGGACAAGCTGCACGCGGCGATCACCGTCAATCCGCGGGCGCTGCAGGAGGCGGACGAGCGCGACCGCGAGCGGGCGCAGGGGCGCCTCCGCGGCCCGCTGCACGGCATCCCGATCGCGCTCAAGGACAACATCCACACGACCGACATGCCGACCACGGGCGGCGCACTGGCATTCGAGTTCCTGGTCCCCCCGTACGAGGCGACACTGACGAAGAACCTGCGCGCCGCCGGCGCCGTCATCATCGCCAAGACCGGCATGACGGAGCTGGCGAACTATGTCGCCGGTGGCATGCCCACCAACTACAACGCCGTGCACGGCTACGGCTTCAATCCCTACGATCCGCGGCGCGACCCGCGGACGACGGCGGACGGCCGCCCCGTGCTGCAGACCGGCGGCTCGAGCTCGGGCATCGGCACCGCCGCGAACTTCTGGGCCGGCAACGTCGGCACGGAGACCTCGGGTTCGATCCTGAGTCCCGCGAACCAGAACATGCTGGCGGCCGTCAAGCCCACGGTCGGGCGCATCAGCCGCTACGGCGTCATCCCGATCACCGCCGACCAGGACACGCCCGGACCGATGGCGAAATACGTGAGCGACGTGGCCGTCATGCTCGGCGTCCTCGAGGGGGCGGCGCCCGATCCCGATGACGAGGCGACCGGGCGGTGCGCGCCGCCGCCGGGGCGCGATTACCTGGCGCTGCTGAAGGCCGACGGCCTGAAGGGGGCGCGCATCGGGATTCCGC
The DNA here is from genome assembly GCA_031408165.1 of Acidobacteriota bacterium. Lineage (GTDB taxonomy): Bacteria > Acidobacteriota > Vicinamibacteria > Vicinamibacterales > 2-12-FULL-66-21 > JAICSD01. The sequence continues at coordinate 1,996 of JANOJK010000380.1, forward strand.
GCGCGAACTACTACGAGCCGTTCACGCTGCCCGGGACCGAGCGCGCGCGTGGCGGGCTGAACCCCGCGCAGACGAAAGTCATGGAGGAGGCGATTGCCGCGCTCAAAGGTGCCGGCGCGACCGTGATCGACGTCGAGATCCCGAGCATGATGGAGAAGGATCCGAAAGAGAACCTGCTGACGGCCGGATCGTCCAGCGTCCTCAGCTATGGCATGAAGCGCGACTTCAACAAGTGGCTCGCGTCGCTCGGACCGCTTGCGCCCGTGAAGTCCCTGACCGAGCTCCGGGAGTGGAACAAGGCTCACGAGAAGATGGGAGCCATCAAGTACGGGCAGTCGCTGCTCGATGCTTCCGACGCCATCGATCTGGACAAGGATCGCGCGAAGTACGAAGAGGATCGCGCGCGGGACATCCGGGTGTACGGCACCAACGGCATCGACGCCGCGGTGAAAGCGAACAAGCTCGACGCGCTGCTCTTTCCCGGCCCGGCCAGCGCGGGGATCGCGTCGAAGCCCGGCTATCCCACCGTGCTGGTGCCCTTTGCGATGATCCCGAATGCTCCGGGTAGCCTCGGCGGACGCGGCGGTTCGCCGGCCGCGGCATCCCCCGCCGCTCCGGGGACGGCCCCCGCCGCCGCTCCGGGGACGCCTCCCGCCGCTCCGGGGACGCCTCCCGCCG
>JANOJK010000381.1:0-9322 GCA_031408165.1 Acidobacteriota bacterium
TCGTGCCGGTCATCCCGATCGTGTAGCCACTCTTGACCGCGCTGGCCGCGGCGCCAAGGTCCGGGCTGATGAACGCCGAGCCTCCCGACGGACCCGTGCCGAGCGTCGCCAGGCTCTCGGCGTAGAGGCCGTTGGCGCAGCTCGCCGCGAAGGTGGACTGTGCGCTGCTGACGGCGCGGAGCGACCCGATCGCCGAGGCTTCGTTGCCCGAGATGCGGGCGCGCAGCAGGCCGGGAACCGCGATGGCGGCGATGATGCCGATGATCGCCACGACGATCAGCAGCTCGATGAGCGTGAAACCCTTCTGATTACGCATGTTGAAACCCTCTATCTCCACGAGTTTAAGTTTTTGAGGTAGCCAGCATCGTTTCCAGAGCAAGCGGCTTGCCGCTCCTGGCTATCCTCGCACGAATCAAGCAAACCTAATCAGAACAGTTACTTACAGGTATTAACTAGATATAGAACCGGTGCCGGACGGTGACACTTATTGTCCCGGCTGACAATCTGTGGCTGATGTATCTGCCGCAAACTGTCATATGAAGTCCCCTCGCCTCGGGTCACTTCAGGTTGTACTTTTTCATGTAGTACCGGAAGGACCGGAAGCTCATGCCGAGCAGCTCGGCCGCCTTCACTTTGACGCCGTTGGACCGGCGCAGCGCCTCCGCGATGTACTCGCGTTCGAGGTGCTGGACGTGCTGTTCGAGGTCGAACCCCTTTTCGGGGAGCGAGGCTGACGAGGTTCCGGCGGCCGCGGACGCCGCGGTGAGCATCGGCGCCGCCCCCAGGGCACCGCGCGGCGCGTCGGGCAGGCTTTCGGGCAGGATGGACGGCGTGCGCTCGAGCGCGACGGCCCGTTCCATCGCGTTCTCGAGCTCGCGCACGTTGCCGGGCCAGGTGTGCGCCTGGAGGCACGCCATGGCGGGCCCGGAGATCCCGGTGACGGGCTTGTTCATCTGCTCGGCGAACTTGGCGACAAAGTGCGCAGCCAGCAGCGGCACGTCCTCGATCCGCTCCCGCAGCGACGGCAGGCGCACGGGGATGACGTTGATCCGGTAGAACAGGTCCTCGCGGAACTGCCCTTCCGCCACCATCTTCGCGAGGTCCCGGTTGGTCGCCGCGATGATCCGGATGTCGGCCTCGACTTCCTCGTTGCCGCCGACGCGGCGGAACTTGCGTTCCTGCAGCACCCGCAGGATCTTGACCTGCAGCATGGGGCTCATCTCCCCGATTTCGTCCAGGAAGATGGTCCCCTTGTCGGCGATTTCGATGAGCCCCTTGCGGTTGCCGTCGGCGCCCGTGAACGATCCGCGCATGTGGCCGAAGAGCTCCGAATCGAGCAGCGTTTCGGTGAGCGCCCCGCAGTTCACAGCCACAAACGGCCGGTCGCTCCGCGGCGACCGCACGTGGATGGCGCGCGCGACCAGCTCCTTGCCGGTGCCCGATTCCCCGGTGATGAGGACGGTGCTGCCGGTCGGCGCGATCGTCTCCACCATCTCGAACACCTCGAGCATGGGGCTGCTGTTGCCGATGATGCTGGTGAACTGGTGGGCGGAGCGCATCGCGCGCTTGAGCAGGACGTTCTCCTGCTGCAGGCGCTTGCGGTCGAGCTCCTTGCGGATCCGGAAGCGCAGCACCTCGGTATTGAACGGCTTCTCGACGTAGTCGTTGACGCCGAGCTGCGCGACGCCGCGGAGGAGGTCGGGCGAGCCGTAGGCGGTGATCATGATGGCGATGATGGACGGATTGATGCTGCGCGCGTGCCGCAGCACCTCGAGGCCGTCGAGATCCGGCATCCGCGCGTCCGACACGACGAGGTCGAACGGCCGCGAATCCAGCAGTGCGATGGCGGCGCGGCCGTTTTCGGCGACGGCCACGTCGTGCCCTTCCCGCTTCAGCAGGATCGCGAGCATCTCGCGCATCGATCGCTCGTCGTCCACGACGAGGATCCGGGCGGCCTCGCTGACGGTAGCGGTGCGCTCCGCGGTGACGGTAGCAGCCATTGTCAGGCGTCCTTCCGGCGCACGTCGGCGAGGGCCCACTGGTGCGCGGTGTCTGTTGTTCCCATGGGTAGCGCGACCTCCACGCTGGTCCCCTTGCCCTGCTGCGAGGCCACGCGCACCTCGCCGCCGTAGTCGCTGGCGATGCGGTGGACGATCGACAGCCCGAGGCCGGTGCCGTTGGCGAAGCCGCCGCGGAACGGCTGGAAGATGCCGTCGACGTCCTCGGGCGCGATGCCGATGCCTTCGTCGTCGACCCCCAGGATGAGCTCCGGACCACGCCCGGACGCGCCGGGCCCGGCGTGCACCCGCAGCCGCAGCTGCCCGCCCTCGGGCATGGCGCGCAGGCCGTTGGTCGCCAGATTCCAGACGATCTGGCGCAGTTGCGCCTCGTCCGCGCGGTAGACGACCGCCTCCTCGGGGACCGCGACCACGATCGCATGCGACGCGGTGACCTCGGCGCTGTTCTCCAGCAGCCGCGCGGTATCGGTGACGATCTGCCGCACGTCGAGGTCCGCGACCGCCGTCCGCTGGGGCTTCGCGAACGACATGAAGCTGCGGATGGTGTCGTTCAGGCGATCGGACTCGCGCAGCACGATGTCCATGAGCTGCGACTGGTCGGGCGTGAGCGGCAGCTCGTCGCGCAGGATCTGGATCGAGCCCGCCATGGAGGCGAGGGGATTGCGGATCTCGTGCGCGATGCCCGCCGCCATCTCACCCACGGCCGCGAGGCGGTGCTGCACGCGCGCTTCCCGATCGCGCTTCATCATCTCCGTGACGTCCTGGAACGTGAACAGGAACCCGATCTCGCCGCGCGGCGTCATGAGCGGGGCGCTCGTCATGCCGATTTCGATCTGCCGCCCGTCCCATCGGTGGTAACCGAACTCGTGCCGCTGCGTCCCCGAGGGCACGGCCCCGGGCGCGAACAGCTTCAGGAAGCTCTCGGGGAGCTGCAGGATGTCGGCGGCGAGGCGTCCGACCACGTCCGAGGCTGCGAGGGACGTGATCGCCTCGGCGGCGCGGTTGAACGTGAGGAGCCGCCCTTCCATGTCGCAGGTCGCCAGGCCGCTCGTCAGGCTGTCGATCACGTGCTGGTTGAACGCCTGCAGGTCCTGGAGCTGGGTCGACGCCTTCGCGAGCTGCGCCCCCGTGCGCCGCAGCCCTTCGGCCAGGTAGCCGCTGAGGCACGCGACCGCCATGAAGCCGAACACGTTGAGGCAGACCGTGAAGACCGCCAGCCGCAGTTCCGGCATCGCGTCGGGCGCCGCGCCGAGCGGCAGGAGCCCGGGCGCCTCGTACTGCGCGACCACCAGCGCCGAATACATCAGCGAGCTCAGCACGCTGACCATGAGGCCGCCGCGCCAGGACTGCACCGTGCTCGCGGCGATGATCGGCAGCGTGTAGAGGGAGGCGAAGTAGCTCGTCACCCCGCCGGTGAGGTGCACGATCGCCGACACGATCAGCGCGTCGCACGCCACCTGCACGTCCACCAGCCACGGGTGCCGGTCCACGTAGGGCAGGGTCAGCGTCCAGACGACCGTCAGCGCGTAGGTCAACCCGATCAGCGCGAAGAACGGATCGACCGGAAACGCGCCCGGTGACTTCAGCTGAATCAGAATCGCCGAGCCGAGCAGAAGCGTGATGACGCCGGCGCGGCCGCCGATCAGCCATAAGAGCTTCCTTCGCAACGCGCTTCCCTGCATCGTGTCCTCTTGCTCCTGCCTGTCGGCCTTCGCGCGCAGCGCTTCGGCGGACCCGCCGTAGCCCTGGCGAACGCCGGCTCCCGCTACGTCATCTTGCTGATCAGATCGAAGATCGGCATGTACATCGCAATGACGATGCCCCCGACCACGCCGCCGAGGACGGCGATCATGATCGGCTCCATCAGGGTCAGCAGCCCGGCGACCGCGGTGTCGACTTCCTCCTCGTAGAAGTCGGCGATCTTCTCGAGCATCGCGTCGAGCGCGCCCGTCGTCTCGCCGACGTTGATCATCTGGACGACCATCGACGGGAACACGTTGGTCTCGCGCAGGGGTGCCGAGATGGTCTCGCCGCGCTCGATGCTCGTGCGCGTCTTCTGGATCGCTTCCTCGATGACCGCGTTCCCGGCGGTGCGCGCCGTGATGTCGAGCCCGTCGAGGATGGGGACGCCCGACGACAGCAGCGTCGAGAGCGTGCGGCAGAACCGCGCCACGGCGATCTTGCGCATGATCATGCCGAGGATTGGCATCTTCAGCACGATGGCATCGATCACGTAGCGGCCCGAGGTGGTCTCGTAGTACCGCTTCAGCAGGTAGCCGACGGCGCCGAGCCCCATCAGGATGAACGGCCCGTAGGCGACGAGGTTGTTGCTGAGCATGATGACCACGCGGGTCGGGAACGGGAGCTGAGCGCCGAGGCCGGCGAACAGCTGCGCGAACGTCGGGATGACTTTCCACAGGATCGCGGCGACCACCACCGCGGCGATGATGATGACGGCGATCGGGTAGATCATCGCCGACTTGACCTGCCCCTTCAGCTTCACGTTCTTTTCGATGTAGACCGCGAGCCGTTTGAGGATGGTGTCGAGGATGCCGCCCGCCTCGCCGGCGGCGATCATGTTCGAGTAGAGCGCGTCGAACGAGCGCGGGTGCTTCTTCATCGCGTCGGCGAGCGCGGCGCCCGACTCGACGTCGGTCCGCACCTGCAGGATGACCTCGGAGAAGCCCTTGTGCGGTTCCTGCTTGCCCAGGATGTCCAGGCACTGCACCAGCGGCAGGCCGGCGTCGATCATCACGGAGAACTGCCGCGTGAAGATCGCGAGGTTCTTCGACGGCGCCGTGGGCCCCTTCTTCGGCTTGCCCTTGACGACGGCCTTCACGGCTTTCGCCGCGTCGATCCGCGTGACCTGGATCTGATCGCGGCGGAGCGCCGCGATCGCCGCATCGATCGTGTCGGCGGCGCGCTCGCCGGTGACGGACTGGCCCGTCCGCGTCCGTCCGCTATAGGCAAAGGTAGGCATGGCTGGTGACCTTGGTGTTGTTTACCGGTTCAACGGCGGCCGGTTCGGTAGTCCCGTACCCGGCCGGTTCATTCCCGCGCCCGCCACCACCCCGGTGCCGCGCGCAATCATCTGCTCGAGCTCGTCTTTCAGCGACGAGGCATTCATCGCTGCCTCGAGCGTGATGAGCCGCTTCGTATAGAGCGTCGCGAGAGACTGGTTCATCGTCTGCATCCCGAGCTTTTCCTGCCCGGTCTGCATGGAGGAATAGATCTGGTGCACTTTGTCGTCCCGGATCAGGTTGCGGATCGCGGGGTTGGGCACCAGGATCTCGAGCGACACGATGCGCCCCTTGCCGTCGGCGCGGGGGAGCAGCGACTGGCAGACGATCCCCTCGATGACGAGCGACAGCTGCGTGCGGATCTGCCCCTGCTGGTGCGCCGGGAACACGTCGATGATGCGGTTGATCGTCTGCGCCGCGGAGTTGGTGTGCAGCGTGGCGAACGTGAGATGGCCGGTCTCGGCGATGCGCAGCGCCGACTCGATCGTTTCGAGGTCGCGCAACTCGCCGATGAGGACGACGTCGGGATCCTCGCGGAGCGCGGCGCGCAGCGCCTGGGCGAACCCCTGCGTGTCCTGGTGCACCTCGCGCTGGTTGACGAGACAGCCCTTGTGCGTGTGCACGAACTCGATCGGGTCCTCGATGGTGAGGATGTGCTCGTGCCGCTCGGTGTTGATCTTGTCGATCATCGCCGCCAGCGTCGTCGACTTGCCCGACCCGGTGGGGCCGGTGACGAGGACCAGGCCGCGCGGGCGGTCGGCCAGGTTCGCGAGCACCGGCGGGAGCCCGAGCTCATGGAAGCCCTTGATCAGCTCGGGGATGACCCGGTAGACCGCCGCGACCGCGCCGCGCTGGTTGAAGACGTTGCAGCGGAACCGCGCGATGCCGCGGATGCCGAACGAGAAGTCCAGCTCCAGCGCCTCCTCGAAGCGCTTCTTCTGCGCGTCGGTGAGCACGCTGTAGGCGAGGTGCTTGGTCTCGGCCGGCCCGAGCGACGGCAGGTCGAGCGGCTTCAGGTGCCCGTGCACGCGGATCTGCGGCGGCGTGTCGGTCGTGATGTGCAGATCCGACCCGTTGTTGTCGACCAGCGTCTTGAGCAGTTCCGGAAGTGTGGCCATTCAATTCATCCTTGCAACGCTGAACGTCGCATGCCGTTCACCATTCACCATTCACCGTTCAACGTTCATTTCACCGTTTCGCGTGCAACCTCTTCGATCGTGGTCACACCTTCCATGACCTTGTGCAATCCGCTCCGGCGGAGCGTGATCATGCCTTCTTCCACGGCTTTCCGCCGCAGCTCGAGCGCCGAGGCGCCGACGAGGATCAGCTCGCGGAGGTCGTCCGTGATCTCCATGACTTCGTACAGCCCGACGCGTCCCTTGTAGCCCGAGTTGTTGCAGCGCTCGCAGCCCGCTCCCTTCTGCGGAATCACCTTCTGCGCTTCTTCGGGCGTGAACCCGGCCTGCACGAGCGCCTGCGGATCGTGCGGGTGATCGGCCTTGCACTGGGTGCACAGGCGGCGCACGAGGCGCTGCGCGCAGATCAGGTTCACCGAGCTCGCCACCAGGAAGGGCTCGATGCCCATGTTCATCAGGCGGCTGATCGTGCTCGGCGCGTCGTTGGTGTGCAGCGTCGACAGCACGAGGTGGCCCGTGAGCGAGGCCTTGACGGCGATTTCCGCCGTCTCGAAGTCGCGGATCTCGCCGACCAGGATGATGTTCGGATCCTGGCGCAGGAAGGAGCGCAGGGCCGCCGCGAAGTTCAGCCCGATGTTCTCGCGCACCTGCACCTGGTTGACGCCGACGAGGTTGAACTCGACCGGGTCCTCCGCCGTCATGATGTTGGTTTCCGCCGTGTTGATCTTCGCAATGGACGAATAGAGCGTGTTGGTCTTGCCGCTGCCCGTCGGCCCGGTGACGAGCACCATGCCCCAGGGCTTCCCGATCGCGATCTCGAGCTTCCTCAACGCATCCGGCTCGAAGCCGAGCTTCGTCATGTCGAGCATCAGCTTGTCCTTGTCGAGCAGGCGCATCACGATCTTCTCGCCGAAGAGCGTGGGCAGGATGGAGACGCGGAAGTCGATCTCCTTGGTCCCCCCCTCCGCGTCGCCGAAACGGATTTTGATGCGGCCGTCCTGCGGCAGCCGTTTCTCGGCGATGTCGAGCTTCGCCATGATCTTGATGCGCGAGGTGATGGCGTCGCGGAATTTCATCGGCGGCGCCATCACGTTGTAGAGGATGCCGTCGATGCGGAACCGGACCCGGAACTCCTTCTCGTAGGGCTCCACGTGGATGTCGCTCGCCCCCTTCTGAATCGCCGACATCATCATCAGGTTCACCAGGCGGATGACCGGCGCCTCGCCTCCTTGCTTCTCGAGCGAGGACACGTCGATCTGCTCGATCTCTTCGAGCATCTCGACGTCGTCGTCCACCACGCCGGCGCTTTCCTCGAGCGCCCGCGTGACCATGTCGAGCGTCGCGGCGTTGTTCAGATTGGCCGCCTGCTGGGGGGCGGTCTCGCGCTTCTTCTTCGGCTCCGAGACGACGCGGGCGGCCGGGGCCACCGCCGGGTAGTACCGCGTGATCGCGTCGGTGACCGCCGTCTCGGACGCCACGACCGGCTCGACGTTGTAGCCCGTCATGAACTTGATGTCGTCCATGGCGAACACGTTGGTCGGATCCGTCATCGCGATCGTCAGCGTCGCGCCGGCGCGGCTGAGCGGGACGATCTGGTACTTCTGCGCGGTTTCGGCCGGGATCAGCTTGACGATCGCCGGATCGATCTCGAACTGCGCCAGGTTGATCGAGGGGACGCCGTACTGCTTCGAGAGCAGAGCGGTGATCTCCTCGTCCTTGACGAAGCCAAGCTTGACGAGATTGAAACCAAGCTTCCCGCCGCTGGATTTCTGGTAGTTCAGCGCTTCCTGCAACTGAGCAGGGGTGATGCGCTTCTCTTTCAGCAGCAGCTCGCCGATGCGGACTGGCATTTAGTTATAAGACTGGCCGGGGGAGACTCCAATCGTACTCAACTGACATTTTTTGTCAAGTACTAAAGTACGTTAGAGGGGTTCTATGGCCTAAAAGACGAAGCGGAGTCCCAGGCCCCAGCCGCGGTCGCCAGCGGCCGACCCGAAGCTGACCTGGGCGTCCGCCATCGTCGAGCCGTAGAGCGTATAACTTCCGCCCACCGTTCCAATCGGGGCCGCCCCGGTCCCGGAGCCGCCGGCGGTATTCCAGTGAATCCCGCCGCGAAGCCAACCGTTCCGGACCGGACGGGCCTCCAGACCGAGGGCGGCGTCGCGCCAGGCCCCCCTCGGTGTCGCGCTCTTCGTGAGGTCCAGGTCCGCTGCGACGGTCAGGTTCTGGTGCGCGTAGACCGACACCCCGGCGCGTACCTGCCGATCGAGGCGAATCGCCCCGCCGGGCGCCTTGAAGGCCGGCTGCAGCAGGTTGCGGACCGAGAGGCCCAGCTTCCCGAGCGATCCGGTCGCCATGACGCCAAGATCGGCGTCGAACCTGTTCGTGGACGTCGCTGCGCCCTCCGCATGCGGCGCGATGCCGTGCACGAACTTCAGCGTCGACCCGACCGCCAGACGTCCGCCGATGGACTGAACCAGGGTCACGCCGGCATGGTGCGCGACCAACGTGTGGGGGCCGTCCGTGTCACGCGCGATGGCGGTCCGGTAATAGGAAATCCCGAGCGGCGGGGTGCCCAGGGCGACCAGGGTCCCGCGTTGCCGGTCGAGGATGTTCCCGTCTACAACCAGACTGAAGAATGCCCCCGACGCGAATCCCGCCGGGTTCCAGAAGGCGGCAGACCCGTCGTCGGCAACGGCCGTGAAGGCTCCGCCCATGCCGGCGGCGCGCACGCCGATGGGCCGTCCTGCGCCCTGCCCGGCGGGGGGCTCGGATTGGGCACCTGCCGACGTCGTGGCCGCCCACAGCAGCATGAGGGTCCAGGTGCAGCGCCGGCGCAATGCTCTCATAGGCTCAGCTTACTCGAAAATTTCTCTAACTATCACTGCACGTGAGAGTTCCGACAACGGCGCCGAAACATTCTGCACGCCCCCGTCGTATATCGCCGTGGTAGAATCGGCCGTTCCCGAACACTTTCGTGCAGCCAGTTTCCGTTCAAGGCTAACTTCTATGACAACTCCCCCGATTGCGGTGGGCGCAGGGCCCGTCCCGAAAAGTCTCCTCGCGCGCTATGTCGGCACCATCACCTCGCCGAAGGACACGTTCGTCAGCGTGGTGGCGCACCCGAAGTGGTTCGGGATGCTCGCGC
>JANOJK010000415.1:0-4453 GCA_031408165.1 Acidobacteriota bacterium
CCTTCACGCTGACGCCGGCGTCGAACCTTCCGTACAGCACCGTCTGTACAGTGACGGTGTTCGCCGGTCAGATCACGGATGCCGACGCGAACGATCCGCCCGATCAGATGGAATCGGACGTCACGTTCTCGTTCACGACGGCCAATCCGGCCACGCCGGTTGCGTCGAGCGTCCTCATCAATGAGGTTGACGCGGATACGCCCGGTGCCGACACGGCGGAGTTCGTCGAGTTATTCGATGGCGGCGCCGGTCACACGCCGCTCGACGGCCTGGTCGTCGTCTTCTTCAACGGCAGCAGCGATCTGTCGTATGCCGCCTTCGATCTGGACGGGTTCTCGACCGATGCCAATGGTTACTTCACATTGGGAAATGCGGCTGGAAGCGACCTGCTGTTCGGGGGCAATCTCCTGCAGAACGGTGCCGATGCGGTGGCGCTCTATGCCGGCAACGCGTCCGGTTTCCCGACCAACACCCCAGTCACCACCATCAATCTCCGGGACGCCATCGTCTACGGCACCGAAGATGCGGATGATGCGGGATTGCTCGCATTGCTCAATGCAGGACTGCCCCAGGCCTATGAAAGCGACACGCAGTCGAGCCAGCGCTGCCCCTACGGCTCGGGCGGCGCCCGCAACACCTCGACGTACTCCCAGGGCACGCCCAGTCCTGACGAAGCCAACACCTGCGCGCCCCCGCCCACGCCGAGCAACAGCATCATCGTCATCAGCCAGCTCTATGGCGGCGGAGGCAACGCCGGCGCCACGTATCACAACGACTACGTCGAGCTGTACAACCGCGGCACGACCCCTGTTGACATCGGCGGGTGGTCGCTGCAGTACGCGTCGGCGACCGGCAGCGGCTGGGACTTCGGCAGACAACCACTGGGAGGAGTGATCGCTCCCGGCCAGTACTATCTGATCGCGCTGGCGTCGGGCGGAGCGGACGGCGCGGCACTCCCGCCAGCCCAGATCAACGGTCAGATCAACATGAGCGGCACGAGTGGCAAGCTCGCCCTCGTGAACAGCTTCGAGGGGCTGGCCGGCAACTGTCCGATCGGCGATCCGCACGTGATGGACTTTGTCGGCTACGGAAGTGCCGACTGCCGCGAAGGGACGACCACGGCGCCCGCGCCCGGGAACACGACCGCGATCTTCCGTGCGGGCGGCGGCAGCATTGACACCGACAGGAATGGCAGCGACTTCGTCGCGGGCTCCCCGACCCCGCGTCAGACCGCACCCATCGTCGAGCTCGGGCCGCTGGTGCTGAGCACCGATCCGCGCACAAACAGCGCCACCGCGCCGCGCGATGCCACGATCGCGGTCACCTTCACCGAGCCAGTCGATGTGGCCGGCTCGTGGCTCGATATCACTTGCGCCGGGAGCGGCCAGCACAACGACGCGACGTTTGCCGGCGGCGGCCAGACTCACTACGTCACGCCGAACGCCAACTTCCTGCCGGGCGAACAGTGCACCGCCACGATCTTCAAAGGTCAGATCTCCGACCGGGATCTGGACGACAGCGGGCCCGATACCGACACGCTGCCGGCGAATCATGTCTGGTCGTTCACGGTGGCGACCGGCACCGCGCCGCCCTACCCGCCGGGCGTGCATCTGACGATGGGCAATCCCACCGGAGCGGTTGCCAGCATCGGCCAGCCGAATAACTACCTGATGGAAAAGCCGGAGTTCGCGCTGTCGTATTCCAGGGACCTCGGCCGTCCGAACTGGGTCAGCTGGCACCTCTCCGACGAGTGGATTGGCAGCTTGACGCGAGTCGACACGTTCCGTCCCGACCCCGCGGTGCCTTCGGACTGGTACCGCGTGCAGGCATTCGATTTCACCAGCAGCGGTTTCGATCGAGGGCACATGGTGCCCAATGCCGACCGCGACAAGGAGACGTCGATCCCGATCAATCAGGCGACTTTCCTGATGTCGAACATGGTCGCGCAGGCTCCCGACAACAACCAGGGCCCGTGGGCATCGTTCGAGGGTTACCTCAGGACCCTGGTGCCCGCCGATGAGATCTACATCGTGGCGGGTGGCGTCGGCGCCGGTGGGACGGGCGGCAACGGCGGCGTGACGATGACCCTGGCTGACGGCCGCGTCACCGTCCCGGCCTACACGTGGAAAGCGGCGCTGGTCATCCCCAAGGACGAGGGTGACGACAGTTCGCGCGTCAGTTGCTCCTCTCGAACCATCGCCATCATCATGCCCAACACGCAGGGCATCAGGAACGAACCATGGGAGAGCTTCCTGACCACCGTCGATGCGGTCGAAACCTTGACCGGCTATGACCTCTTCTCCACCCTGCCCGAGCCGATCCAGCGCTGCGTCGAGGCCGGCACGAACGGCAACAATCCGCCGCTCGTGAAGGGAGACCAGACGATCTCGTTCGCCGCTCCAGCGGATCGCACCTACGGCGATCCGCCGTTCACAGTGAGCGCGACCGGAGGGCGTTCCGGGAACCCCGTCACCTTCACCGCGTCGGGCGCGTGCACGGCCGGCGGCGTCAACGGCGCGACGATCGCGGTCGTCTCGGCCGGTTCCTGCACCATTACGGCCGCGCAGGCCGGCAACACCCTCTACGACGCCGGGACGGCCACCGTCGCGATCGCAATCGCGAAGGCGACGCCGGCGTTCAGCGCGATCGCGGCGCCGGCGATCGAAGCAGGCGCGGCGTCCGTGAGCCTGTCGGGCCGGCTCACGCTCGGATCGCTCGCCCCCACGGGCAACGTGTCGGTCACGCTGAACGGCGTGACCCACAGCGCGCCGATCAACCCCGACGGCACGTTCGCGGCGGTGTTCGCCACCGGTTCGCTCGGCCCGGCGGTGTATGTCACCGGCTTCGCCTACGGCGGCGACGGCAACTTCATCGGCGCCGTCGCGGCCGGAACCTTGGCGGTCGCCGACACGACCGCGCCGGCGATCACCGGCGTTTCCGCCACGCCGAACGTGCTGGGTCCTCCGAATCACAAGATGATCGACGTCGCGCTCCGCTACCAGGCGACCGACGTCACGGGCGCCCCGGTGTGCTCCGCGTCGATCGCCAGTAGCGAAGCGGTGAACGGGAAAGGCGACGGCAACACGAGCGCTGACTGGCAGGTCGTCGATCCGCACCACGTGCGGCTGCGGGCGGAGCGCGCCGGTGGCGGCAACGGGCGGGTCTATACGATCACGGTCACGTGCGCCGATGCCTCGGGCAACTCCTCGTCCCGAACCACGACCGTCGCCGTGCCGAGATAGCGCCGCGCACCTGGAGTAGTATTCGCCGCATGGCGCTGGAGCGGCGGTACGACATCACGCGGCTCGAGGGATTCAGCGACGCGGTGTTCGGGTTCGCCCTGACCCTGCTCGTGGTCTCGCTCGAGGTGCCGCGCAGCTACGAGCAGCTCATGGACCTGATGAGCGGGTTCCTGTCGTTCGCCTGCTGCTTCGCGCTCCTGCTGTGGATCTGGCACGAGCACAACACGTTCTTCCGGCGTTATGGCCTGCAGGATGCGGTGACGGTGCTGCTCAACGGCGGCCTGCTGTTCACCGTGCTCTTCTACGTGTACCCGTTGAAGTTCATGTTCGACTCGATGTTCGCGCGGTTCATGCCGACCCGGACTCCGCCGGTGCCCATGGCGCTCTACCAGCTCGCGAACGCATCGGCGATCTACGCCGCCGGCTTCATCGTGATGATGCTGATGTTCGTGCTGCTCTACGCGCGTGCCTACGCCAAACGGCGCGACCTGGTCCTGAGCGAGCTGGATGTGTTCGATCTCCAGTCGCTGATGCGCCACCACATGGTCAGCGTGTCGATCGGGTTGGTGTCGCTGGCCGTGGCGCTGTGGGCGCCGTTGAAATTCGCGCCGTTCGCACCCGCCTGCCTTGGACTGATGGGGCCCGCCCATGGGTTGTGGGCCGTTCGGCACAACCAGAATCGGAAGGCGCTCGTGCTGCGGCTCTCCGGCCCGGCGTCACCGGCGCTATCCTGAGGGATGCCGCGCAACGCCGAAGTCACCCGCCAATGGTCGATTCTGCGCGACCTCGAAGCGTCGCGCCGCCTGACGATTGACGACCTGGCCGCCCGCACCGGCGTCACCACGCGCACGATTCGCCGCGACCTCGAGGCGCTCCAGACGTCCGGCTTTCCGCTGTTCGACGAGCTGATTGACGGCAAGCGCTTCTGGACGCTGCAGGCGAAGGCGTTCAAGCGGCTCGACGACACCGGATTCACGCTGGCCGAGCTGAGCGCGCTGTATTTCAGCCGGACGCTGGTGGAGTGCCTGGCGGCCACGCCGTTCCAGCGGGACGTCGCGTCGGCGTTCGACAAGCTCGCGGCGGCGCTGACGCCCGGGATGCGGCAGTTCCTGGACCGGCTGCCACTCGTCATCCAGTCGAAAGGGCCCGCGGCGCGCGCCGGGGACGACAAGGCGGAGCGCGAGCACATCGCGCGCCTGCTCGACGCCACG
>JANOJK010000422.1:0-1666 GCA_031408165.1 Acidobacteriota bacterium
GCCGCCAGCGTGCCCGCCCCGAGCGCCGCCGGGCGCGTCCGGCGCAACGCGATGACCGCCGCCGCGGTCCAGAGCGCGGCGACGGGCACGTCGGTCATCGGCCAGAGTGATTGGAAGATGACGATGGGACTGGCAGCGACAAACAGCGCCGAGAGCCCGCCGACGGTCGCGCCTCCCAGGCGGCGGCCCAGGAGAAAGGTGGTCCACACCAGGAGTCCGCTGAACAGCGGCACGACGAGGTATGGACCGCAGGCGCCCACCACCGCCGCCGCCGCGGCCATGATCAGCGGTAGCCCGGGCGAATACGTCGGGACGATCGCTGTGCCACCCGGACCGGGCCGGTACCCGAGCGGCGCCAGCGAGGCCGCGGCAGATGGCCATGGCACCTTCGCCGGCAGTGGCTGCGGCCGGGGCTCGAAACCGTGGAGCCAGCCGTACGCCTGACTGATGTAGGCAAACGAATCCGCTCCGCTCGCGGCGTGCGTGCCCCACGTCCACGCGACGGCCGTCAACGCGAGCCCGCACACCAGCGCCGTCGCGGCCGCGGCACGGCGTGAAAGGCGAACCAGGCGGGCGACGTCCGAGGCAAACGCGAGCCGGAACGCAACGGCGTACACCACCAGCAGCGTCAGCGCCAGGAGCAGCGGCCGAAGCGCGTCGCGGGAGCGGAAGACCACGCTACCGGCGCGCAACTGCACCCCTCCGACAACGGCGATCCACACCGCAAGACCCGAGGCGATCACGATGACCGCGAGGAGTGCCCGGCGGGCGTTTTTCATGCCGGGGGATCGTGCTACAGTTCCCCCCTTCTGTCACCCGCCTTCGCCTCAGGCTTCGGCGGGGCAGGTCCCTTCTCGATCCTGGAGGTTGCTGTGAAGCGCCGCTACATGGCTCCGTGGACGTTCCTCCTCGCAGTCGTCTTCGCGCTGTTCCCGCTCGCCGGCTCGCACCTTGGCGGCCAGGCGCCGGCGCGGCCGGGAGTCATCGCCCTGAAGGGCGCGACGCTGGTGACGGTGACCCGCGGCACCATCCCCAACGGCGTCATCGTGCTGCGCGACGGCAAAATCGCCGCGATCGGCGGCGCAGGCGTCGCGATTCCCCCTGGCGCGGACGTCATCGACGTCACGGGCAAGTTCGTAACGCCGGGCATCATCGACTGCCACTCGCACATTGCGGCCGACGACATCAACGAAGGGGGCACGACCGTCAGCTCGATGACTGACATGCGCGACGTCCTGGATCCGACCGACATCAGCATCTACCGCGACCTGGCGGGAGGATTGACGACCGCCAACATTCTGCACGGAAGCGCGAACCCCATCGGCGGCAAGAATCAGGTGATCAAGCTGCGCTGGGGCAAGACGCGGCCCGACGAACTGGTGTTCGAAGGGGCGATGCCGGGGATCAAGTTCGCGCTCGGAGAAAATCCGAAGGATATGCGCCAGGGGCAGATCACGGGGCCCAGGCGCTACCCGGTGACGCGCATGGGGGTCGAGTACGTCATCCGCGACGCCTTCACGCGGGCGAAGGCGTACCAGAAGGCCCGGCAGGACTACGAGAAGAAAAGCGCGGGCGCCGACGCGCTGCCGCCGAGGCGCGACCTGCAGCTCGAGCCGCTCGTCGAAATCCTCGAAGGCAAGAGACTGGTGCACGCGCACAGCTATCG
>JANOJK010000424.1:0-4343 GCA_031408165.1 Acidobacteriota bacterium
CGGCTCTCAGGCGGTAGCTACCAAGAAAAAGCGGCCCAAGGCGGCCGGGGGGTGGCGCGGTGCCCCGGGCTAAAGATCGCGAGGAACGTGTTGACGAGGGACACGGCGTCGGCCCCCGCCTCCTCGGCCGCGCGGGCGAACGAGGCGACGTCGGTGACGTTCGGCGTGAGCTTCGGAATGAGCGGGAGGCGCGTCACCTTGCGGACGGCGGCGACGACCGCATGGGTGCCGGGGAGACTGCACCCGAAGGTGATGCCCCCCTCCTTGATGTTCGGGCAGGAGATGTTCAGCTCGAGCGCGTGGACTCCCTCGGCGTCGGACAAGATCCGGGCGACCTCCACGTATTCGTCGAGCGTGGTCCCGCAGATGTTCACGACCACGACGGCGCGCCGCGCGCGCAGTTCCGGGAGGTGCTCGCGGATGAACCGGTGCACGCCGATGCCCTGCAGGCCGATCGCGTTCAGCATGCCGGAAGGGGTCTCGACGATCCGGGGCGGCGGATGCCCTTCGCGCTCGGCGAGGAACAGCCCCTTCACCGCGACGCCGCCGAGCGACGAGAGGTCCACGATGTCGGCGTACTCCACACCGTAGCCGAAGCAGCCACTGGCGGCGATGAGCGGACTTTTGAGCGTGAGCGGGCCGATGGCGACCGACAGATCCATCAGTGGCCCGTCACCGCGTCCCAGACCACGCGCTGCGCGTCGAAGACCGGGCCCTCGATGCACGTGCGCGTGTGATGCGGCGTGCCGCCGCCGGCGCCGCGCGCGAGCACGACGCAGCTGTAACAGCCGCCGAGCCCGCAGCCCATGACCTGTTCGAGCGAGACGTCGCACGCGCGCCCGTGCGCCTCCGCGAGCTGCGCGCACGCCCGCATCATGAGCGTCGGGCCGCACACGTACAGCTTCACGGGATCTCCGAGGGGACGGTCGGCCAGCGCGCGCGCGAGCGGCACGGTGATCCGTCCGTGGACGCCGCGGCTGCCGTCCTCGGTCGCGAGGACAATCGTGACCCCGAGGGCGTCGAAGAGATCGACGCAGTACAACTCGTCGGCGCGGCGGGCGCCGTAGAAAAGCGTGGTGCGCGTCTGGCGCGCCGCCAGCGCCGCCGCGAGGGTGACAAACGGCGCGAGGCCGACGCCGCCGGCGATCACCCAGGCCTCGGCGGGCGGGTCGACCGCCTCGAACGGGCGCCCGAGCGGGCCGAGCAGCGGCAGCCGCGTGCCGGCCGCGACGCGGGACAGCAGCGTCGTCCCGGCGCCGACGCGCTTGTTGAAAATGGAGACGCCTGACGGCCGGCCGGCGGCATCGCGGAGGACTTCGAAGATCGAGAACGGACGGCGCAGCAGCGGATCCTGTCCGCCCGAGGTCTTGATCATCACGAACTGACCGGGGCGCGCGCTCGCGGCGATCTCCGGCGCGGCGAGCGAGAGCAGGTTGTAGTCCGCCGACAACCGACGGTTCGCGATCACCGTGGCGTCGATGTCTACGGGCATACGCCGAAGTATACACTTGGCTCAATGCGCTTTCTGCGGCTCTTCACCAACTCGCTGCTCGCCGGCGCGTTGGGAGCCGCCTACCTCACGATCCTGCTGCTCCAGTTGAACCCGCAGGTGCCGCTCGCCTCGCACACGGTGTGGCGGTGGTACGTCACGCTCGGCGCGTTCTACGGCATCCACCTCGCGCTCCTGTTCTACGTCACGATACTGCTGCGCGAGCTGGTCAGCGTGCAGATGTTCTCTCCCGGCTGGATCAGCGTGCGGCTGCTGGCGTGGCTGTCGGCCGCCGCGGCCGCGGTCGCCGCGACTCTCATGTGGCTGAACCTCGCCGGTTTCCCTGCGGTCTTCGATGAAGCCGCGGCGCGGCGATTCGCGTTCGGCGCCGGCGCGACGACGGCGTCCGCGGTGGTGCTGCTCGGGATCGCCGTCGCGCACTATTCCTTCGGCCGGCGGGGCAGCCGCGTCGGCGCGGCGCTGCTGGCGATCGCCAACACCGGCTCGCTCGCGCTTCCGATCGCCGCGCGCGGGACCGGCGGCGAACTGCCGCTCGGCGCGAGGCGCGTCACGCTCGTGTCCCCGCCGCCGCGCGAGTCCCCCCGCATCACGATGCTGCTCCTCGACGGCGCGTCGCTCGAATTCATCTGGCCGCGCGTCGCCGCCGGGCGCCTGCCGAACTTCGGCCGCGTCCTGGACTCGGGGGCCTCGATGGATCTCGCGACCATCCGTCCCACCCAGCCCGATCCGGTCTGGGCCGCCGCCGCGACCGGCATGTATCCGTCCAAGAACGGCGTCCGATCCGCCGCCTCGTATTTCGCGCCCGGCGACGATCACCCGCTCGACCTGCTGCCCGCCCACTGTTTTTCCCACATCCTCATCAGGCTTGGCGTCGTCCGCGACCGGCGCAATTCGGCGGCGGCGTGGCGGGCGCGCCCCATCTGGGCGATCCTCGGCGACTACGGGCTCAGCGTCGGCATCGTCCGCTGGCCGCTGACGTATCCGGCGCAGCCGGTGGCCGGGTTCGTCGTGACCGACCGCTTCCATCAACTGATCGGGTCGATGATCGAGTTCGACCCGCGCGCGATTTATCCCGCCGACATCCTGCCCGCCGCCCGCGACGCGTTCGCGGGTTCGGCGGACGCCCGGCAGTGGGACGAGTTCTACAGCCGCGCGGCGCGCGACGTGATCGCGCAGCGTCCCGTCCAGTTCGAGGCGGTGCGCTTCCAGGGGCTCGACACCGCCGGCCACCAGTATCTGAAGTACGCGCAGCCTCGCGCCGTCGGCAACGTGCCGGACGTGGAGCGGCAGCAATATGGTCCCGTGCTCGACCGCGCCTACGCGTCCATCGACAGCGAGATCGGCGCGGCCATCGAGCGCCAGTCGCCGGGGGACCTCCTGCTGGTCGTCTCGGGCTTCGGCATGCAGCCGGTGAGCGCGGTCAAGCACCTGGCGGCGCGCGTGCTTCGGGACCCGGAGGTCAGCGGGACTCACGAGAACGCCCCCGACGGTTTCGTCCTCGCCTATGGCGCGCCCGTGGCCCCCGGCCGCAAGCAACGCGGCTCCATTGTCGACGTGGCGCCGACGATCCTGTATTTTCTCGGCCTGCCGGTCGGCCGCGACATGGACGGCTACGCCCGCGCGGATCTGTTCACGCCCGCCTTCACAGCGGAACGGCCGATCACCTTCATTCCGTCACACGGGCGATGATCGACGGCTCAGGCGAGCCCCCGCTTCGCCCTGCTCCGATCGGCACTACCCTGTTCGCGGTCCGTACGACGTTCCAAGCCAGTAGCTGCGTGTCACAACGATTTCCCGCAGAAAGCGCCGCAGGCAGAGAGCGCAGAGGAACGTCAGGCGAGCCGCCTCGTCCACAAAGGCCGCTATGATCACCAATGCCACTGAGGCTTTGTGATCCTGGTGATCATGGCCTTCCTGAAGGAATCGTGGCAGCGTACGCTGCCGAAAGAGTTTCGAGGAGACCGAGATGACGCGCGCATTGGTTCTGGCGGTAGTTGTCGCGCTCGGCGCATCGGCGCAGGAGCCCGCCGTCCCGAAACCCGCCGTGGATCAACCCTTCAAGGTGTCGGCGGCGGGCGAGGCCATCGCCGTCGTTCACGCGTCCTGCAAACGGTGCGACTGGGGCGTCGAGGGGCGGGAGGCGGCCGCCGTACGCATCACGGTCGACGGGCGCTATTCGCAGCACCTGCTGCTGACGCGCGGCGCGGAGACCGCGGACTACCACGTGACGCTCGGGCCGGTGACCGCCGGCGATCACCGGCTGCGGATCGAGGCGGACCGATCGCTCTCGGCGCCCCAGGCCGGCGCCCCCGTCGTCGCCAAGGTGGACATCGTCGTCATCACGCCGGCGGGCGACGACTATGTGGCGCAGTCGATGGCCCCCATTCTGTACGCGCGTCCGAATACGATCGGCAAGTACACGGACGTGCCGGTCTTCATGTGGTACGAGATTGTCCCCGCGGCGCGGGGCCGGCAGTTCCGCTACTCCGTGATCTTCACGAATGAAGACGGCGGCACGGCGGCCGATCGCCTGATGGCGACGTGGGGGCGGACGACCGACCTGGAGTTCGTGTACGGCGTGACGCTCAACGGCCAGGGGCGGGTAGTCGCCGAAGAGTTCCAGGGACCGGACCACGAGGTGCTCCCCTTCCGCGGCCAGCACGAAGGCGCGCATCCCCTGCAGTGGGTCTCGACCGACAACAACATGGTGAGCGAGTCCGGCCCGGCGGCGATCCGCTACGCGCCGCAGCCGCAGAGATTCGATCTGACCGACCGGTCGCGCGAAGTCGTCATGGACGCGCATCCCTGGACCCATGCGCTGGCCGCGCAAGAG
>JANOJK010000428.1:0-1834 GCA_031408165.1 Acidobacteriota bacterium
GTCGCCGATCTCGACAATCTCGAGCGCCAGCGCTCCGCCCTGGAGCGCACGCATCGCGTTGGCGGTTTTCCGGTTCAGGGACGCCTTGCGCAGGCTGCCGACCAGGACGACCACGTCGCGAGCCATCGATGAGTGCAGCCCTCAGGCGATGCGCAGATGCGGGAAGGGGACAACGTTCGAGTCGGGCGGGATCACGTGCGAGTGCTGCGCGCAGATCGACTCGATCTGCGTCGACTGCTTGTAGAAGCTGCCCATCGAGTAGCCGCACAGCAGGGCGAAGTGGTGCTTCAGCGCCAGCGTGTTCCAGAGAATCTCCAGGGAGATCGCCGCCTCTGCCCCTCCCTGCTTCCAGAGCACGTCCACCATCTCGCCGTACGCGCGCATCACCCCCGGCCGGCCCGTCAACGTCTGCTGCACGATTTTCCCGACGCTCTGTTCGAACAGGTCCTTGTCCGGCTGCTCGTTCACCATGAAGAGCCCGAGGGTGTCCTCGGCGTCGAGCAGCAGCAGGTCGCCGCGCCGGATCGCCGACTCGCAGTCGATCAGAAGGCCGCAGAGGTGCTCGACGATGGCCGCGCGGTGCGACGGCGTGGCGATGACGATCGCCGGCTGCCGCTCGATCAATCCCTCCGCGAGGAAACCGGCGACCGTGGTGAAGAGGCTGTCGTCGGTGCCGTAGAACTTCACGGCGTGATGGTGCCTGGTGTGGTCGGGCGTCGCCTGCGCGATGGACATAACGGTAGAAGCGTAACACCATGGTTCCAAGCGTCGCAAGGTCCGGCCGTTGCTATAGTCGAGTTAGGTCCACGCGCCCATGATGACCGTGTTTCTCGTCGGCGTCGGCGGCGCGCTCGGATCCATCGCGCGCCACGGCGTCACAGTCGCGATCGCCCGTCTCAGCCCGTTGCACGTCACGCCGTACGCGACGATGACGGTGAACCTGACGGGATGCCTGGCGATTGGCGTGGTCGCCGGGCTCGTCGCGAGCCAGCGGGTCGCGCTTGGCGCGGGGGCACGGGCGTTCGTGTTCGCCGGCGTGCTCGGCGGCTTCACCACCTTTTCCAGCTTCGGCCTCGACACCTTCGTGCTCGCTCACGGGGGACGGCCGGGCGCGGCCGCGCTCAACCTGGCCGTCCAGGTGGCTGCGGGGTGTGCGCTGGTGGCCGCGGGGTACGCCACGACCGTGCGAATACAATAAGGGACATGGTGTTCAGCCGAGGCGTTGGCCGCATCGCACCGGTGCTCTGCCTTGCGCTCCTGCTGGCAGCGGCCTGCCAGCGCGCCGCTGCGCCGCCGCCGGCGACGACCCCCGTGACAGCGGACGACTTTCACAAGAGCGATCCACGGACGATCGGCGCCACCGGCCGTCCGCAGCTGCTCGAGTTCTACGGCCCGACGTGAACGGCGTGTCGAAAGATGATACCCATGGTCCATGGGTTACAGCGCAGATACGCCGGGAGAATCGACTTCATCTACCTCGATGTGAGCGACGAGGCCACGGCGGCGGCGCGAGATCGGTACGAGTTCGTGGGAACGCCGCAGATCGTGTTCGTCGATGCCGCGGGCCGCGCGGTGGGAAAGCCGCTGTTCGGCATGGTCGCCGAGCCGGTGCTGACCTCGGCGCTCGACGCGCTGGCGGTCTCCGGCCGGTAGATCAGGGGAGCTTCAGCACCTGCCGGATTTCCCGGGCGAGCGCGTCCGGGAGCACGGGCTTGGCGAGGAATCCGTCGGCGCCCGCCTGCTTCGCGCGTTCCCGGTGCTCGTCGAATGCGTTTGCCGTCAGCATGATCAGCGGGATGTGGCTCGTGGCGACGTCCTCTTTCAACAGGCGCGC
>JANOJK010000447.1:0-2542 GCA_031408165.1 Acidobacteriota bacterium
AAACAGGGCGCCGAGACGCCCGCGACGGTTCACCGCCTCACGCGCCTCCTGTACCGCCACTGGGACGAGTGGCGCGACAACGTGCGCCACCACGTGTTCGTGGCCAGCCTCGCGGGCGGCGCGCCGCGCGATCTCACGCCCGGCGATTTCGACTCTCCGCCGACGCAGGCGGAAGACGCGGCGATCACGTTCACCCCCGACAGCCGGGAGGTCGTGTTCGTGTCCAATCGCGACGGCGTCGACCGCGAAGCCTGGTCCACCAACAACGACGTCTGGTCGGTGCCGGCGGGCGGCGGTCCGGCGAAGAAGCTGACGCCGAACCCGGCGGCCGACGCGCAGCCGGTGTTCACGCCCGACGGTACGCTGATGATCGTGCGCGCGCAGCGCCGGCCCGGGTTCGAGTCGGACCGCTGGTATCTCGACGTGTACGACCGGGCGACGGGTCAGAAGCGCACGCTGATGGCCGAGGTCGACTACTCCGTGAACGATTTCACGCTGTCGCGCGACGGGAAGACGGTGTATTTCACCGCCACCCGGAACGGGTCGGACGCGCTGTTCCGCGTGCCTCTGAGCGGCGGACGACCGGAGCTCGTCGTGGTCCGGTCCGAGCCCGCGGCGCAGTCCGGTTCGATCGGTGCCGCGCACGCGGGTGCGGATTTCGTCGTGTATTCGAAGAGCAGCATGACGGCGCCGGCGGAGATCTTCCGGGCCTCGCTCGACGGCCGCGGCGAGGAGCCGCTGACGCGCGAGAACGAATCCTGGCTCAAGGACGTCACGCTTGCCGCGCCAGAGAGCCTGACGGTTCCTGGCGCCGGCGGCACACCGATCCAGTACTGGCTCCTCAAGCCGCCCGGGTTCGATCCCTCGAAGAAGTACCCCGTCGTGTTCCTGATACATGGCGGACCGCAGGGCGCCTGGAACAACGCCTGGTCGTTCCGCTGGAATCCGGCCCTGTGGGCCGCGCAGGGGTGGGTCGTCGCCGCGCCCAACCCGCGCGGCTCGACCGGATTTGGACAGAAGTTCGTCGACGAGATCACCCAGGACTGGGCCGGCAAAGTCATGGTCGACCTCGATGCGGTGTTCGGTGCCGTGACGAAGCTGCCCTACGTGGATGCCACGAAGCAGGGAATCGCGGGCGCGAGCTACGGAGGCTACGCCGTGAACTGGATCATCGGGCACGGCGATCGCTTCAAGGCCGCGGTGAGCCACGACGGCGTCTTCAACCTCGAGTCGATGGCGCTCGCGACCGAGGAGCAGTGGTTCACCGACTGGGAGTTCGGCGGACCCCCGACGAGCGACAGGGCGCGGGAGCAGTTTTCGAAGTGGTCGCCGCATCTGTTCGCCGCGAAGATCAAGACCCCGACGCTGGTCATTACGAACCAGCTCGACTTCCGTGTACCGGTGGATCAGGGGCTGCAGCTCTTCACGGCTCTCCGGCGTAACGGCGTGGATGCCGAGGCGCTCGTGTTCGAGGACGAAGGACACTGGGTGCTCAAGGCGCTGAACAGCAAGTTGTGGCACGAGAGTGTGTTCGGCTGGATGAAGAAGCACCTCGGCGGCTGACGTGCAGGCTGCGCTTCCATTCGAACCGTCGCCTCCGGAGGAAGCCTCCAGCTTCCGCGTGCGTGCGGACGAGCGCCCGCCGCCCGGCATTCACTTCGTGCGCATGCGGCGTGCGCGGCGCTACGTGATGCGCGTGAGACCCGACGGGGACTTGCGCGTCACGATTCCGCGCGGCGGCTCGAAGGCCGAGGCGCTCCGCTTCGTCGAACGGCACCGGGCCTGGGCCGAGCGCCAGCGCGCCCGCGTGCTCGACGGCCGGCGTCCTGCCGCGGTGGATTCCGGGCTCCGGACCAGGGCCGCGCGCGAGCTTCCGCCGCAGCTCCTCGCGCTCGCCGCGCGGCACGGGCTGGCGGTGCACCGCGTGACGATCCGCAATCAGCGGTCGCGATGGGGCTCGTGCTCTTCGCGCGGACACATCACGCTCAACTTCCGGCTCATGTTGATGCCGCCCGAGGTCCGCGAATACGTCCTCGTCCACGAGCTGATGCACCTGAAGCAGGGCAACCACTCGATCCGTTTCTGGCGGCTGGTGGAGGCGGCATGCCCCGGCTTCCGCGACGCGGAACGGTGGCTCAAGACCCACGGCCCCGGGTTGTTTTAGTGTCCCGTCCCAGTCGTTCGCGACATAATTCCCGGGCGGGGCATCCCGCGTCCCACCCCACCGCGCAAAAAACGCGCGGCGGGGACCCCGGCTCGCGGCGTTGCTCCTCGCTCAGATACTCCCGGTATCCTCGCTCGTCGCGCCTTGCGATCCGGGCGCCGCGCCCGGGACTTATGCCACGATCCACTGGGACGGGACACTAGGAGCACCGGGGAGCGCTGACGCGCTGTAGAATGGCCCCTTCAGCCTGACAGCCCGGTGCTGCGGGACGCATTCGGCGCGGAGTCCCCGAGCGAACACCTGCGGGAACATCCGCATCACTTGCGACCTGAAGATCAAGCCCTAGAGCGTTTTCCATAACCCTGTAGCGATCCGATA
>JANOJK010000516.1:0-5178 GCA_031408165.1 Acidobacteriota bacterium
GGTGCCGGCGTCGACCGGATACGGTGAGCCCATTCAGCGGCTGTTCAAGCTGAAGGACGGCGAGCGCATAGTCGCGGCGTTCAGTCTCGACCCGCGCGTTGCAGGGGCGATCGCAGCCACCCGTAGGCCGGGGTCTTCAGAACCCGGCGAGCCCAAGGTCCAGGCCGTCGCCGTGACCAGCGACGGCTACAGCCTGCGCTTCTCGTTCGAGCCGTTCGTCGAGCCCAGCACGCGCGCCGGCCGGCGTTACGCCCGAGTGGCGGACGGGGCCGAGGTGGTCGGCGTCGCGAGGCTCACCGGAGGCGAGATCCTGATCGCGGCGACGCGCGAAGCGCGCGCGATGCTGACCAGAGCCACCGAGGTGAATTTCCTGTCGGGTCCGGGCCGCGGCGTGATTCTGATCAAGCTGGATCAGAAGGAAGATCGCGTGCTCGGGTTCATCGCCTCTTCCGGGGATCGCGACCTGATGACGGTCGAGACGACGCGCGGCGCGGAGCAGACCATCAGCACCACGAAGTACGAAGTGACCGGCCGCGGCGGCAAGGGGCGCGAGCTGCTCCAGCGCGGGCAGTTCACGAAGGTCGTGCCCGTGCTGCCGGAGGCGCCGCCGCCGCTGTCGTGATTCGCGCCGTCGCGTGAGCGCGTCGAGGACCGACGGCGGATCAGGAAGGCACTAAGGCACAAAGACACCAAGGACAATGATGTTCTGGCTTAGTGCCTTGGTGTCTTCGTGTCTTAGTGAATTGCCGGGGGCCCTAGACTGACTCGAAGGCCTATAAAATGTCGAATGCTGAATGTTGAATGCTGAATGCTAAATTCAGCGTTCAGAGTTCAGCATTCGGCATTTAGGCCACCACGAGCGCGGATCCCGAAAAGTCGTCGAAGAACACCGTGCGATCCGGGGGCGCCTGCGCAGGCGCCGGGATCGTCAGCGCGAGCAGACACGCAATCAGCCGCGCGGCAGGAACCCTGGTCATGGTTCCCTGAGGACGCTTCCCAGGTCCACCCTGGCCGCACGCAGCGCCGGCCGGAGACTGACGAGGAGCGCGAGCGTGAGAATCAGCGCCGCGACAGCGGCGAGCGTGACCGGATCCAGCGGCCTGACCTGGAAGAGGAACGCCCGGATCGTGCCCGCACCCATCCATGCGAGTCCCAGACCCACCACCAGGCCGAACCCGACCAGCCGTCCGGTGTCAGCCAGGACGATGGCACCGAGCTGGCGGCGGGTGGCGCCGAGGGCCGCTCGCACGCCCATCTCGCGCATGCGCATCGTCGCCATCGATTCACCGAGCACGTACGTGCCGAGCACGGTGAGGAGCACCGCGATCGCACCGAGCGTACCGAGAACGAGGGCCCCGAAACGCTGGGCGGTCATCTGCCGTCCGATTCGCTCCTCCAGCGTGAGAAGCGGCCCGGGGGCGACCGCCGGATCGGCGGCCTTGACGGCGCCCATGATCTCGCGGCGCGCGGCATCCACGTCTCCCGC
Organism: Acidobacteriota bacterium; assembly: GCA_031408165.1. Classification (GTDB taxonomy): domain Bacteria; phylum Acidobacteriota; class Vicinamibacteria; order Vicinamibacterales; family 2-12-FULL-66-21; genus JAICSD01. Next base: position 1,487 of record JANOJK010000516.1, read on the forward strand.
CGCGCGGACGGCGATCGTCTGAGCCAGCGATGGATCCGCCTGCTGCAGAGGGAAGTACATGTCCAGGGGGTGAAGGACGGACACGCGCGTCACGACATCGCCTACGACACCGACGACCTCCATGACGTCCGGAGGCCGGCCCATGCGGCTCGACGGCATGGCCACACGGCGGCCGAGCGGACTGCCTCCCTCGGCCAATTGCCGGCCGAACGACTCGCTGACGATCGTCACCAGCGGCGCTCCGGGCCGGTCGCTCTGCGTGAAGTCACGACCGGACGTGATCCCGATACCAAGCGTCTGGAAGTAGTGGTCGTCCGTCGCGATGAATTCAACCTGGGAGGGGAACTGCCGTGAAACGCCATCGACGACCATCTTGCCGCCCGTGCCTCCCAGCCACACGCTGTAGGCCACGGATTGGATCGCGCCGTTCGCGCGCAGCTTCGCGTGGAGGTCGTCGAAAAACGCGGTCGCGCGAGGCGCCGAGTAGCCGTACGGGCCGAGGTTTATGTTCCCTGTGACAATGCGCCCCATGTCGAGGCCGGTGTTCAAGCTGAGCGCGGCGGCAAGACTGCGGGCGAAGAGTCCGGCACCCGCGACCAGCACCATGGCGACGGCGACCTGCGCCGTCACCAGCACGGCGCGGGTGCGCCGGCGGGCTATTCGTGGCGTGGCGCCGCCTCGCGATCGCAGGCTCTCCGCGGCTCTGGCGGTGATCCCGAGCGTCGCGGCAATGAGGGAGATCATCAGCGACGCCAGCAGGGCGCCCGAGCCGGCGCCCGCCAGGGCGCGCGCGTCGACGCGAAGGTCGAGCCCCGAGATATCGATGCCGCCCGGCAACTGAAAGGCGCCGATGCCTCTGAACAGCCACCACGAAACCGGGATCGCCAGCAGCGCGCCCGCGGCCGCGAGCAGCACCCCTTCCATCGCGATGCCGCGCGCCAGACGCGTGCGGGACGCGCCGAGGGCGACACACAGCGCCAGCTCATCCCGCCGCGCCTCGGTCCGGATCAGCAGCAGCATGCCCACCGTTCCGCAGCCGATGAGCAGCAGGAGTGCCACGGTCGTCCCGAGCAGCCGGGCGAACTGGGACATGCCGGCGCGCGCGGCGAACGGAATCGCCGAGAGATTGATCGGCGTGAGGGTACGGACCGGCCTTGTGCGCGCGTCGCCCGTCGAATCAAGGGCGGTCATGCGTGCCGCGACCTGCGCGACGTTCGCGTCAGGCCCCAGCCGCGCGACGATTTTCGTGCCCGATGTGGGCGAGCCGTGGCCAGCCTCCGCAAAGTAGTTGGTCCATCCGGGATCGATGTCGGCGATCGTGTGGAACGGCAGGTAGAGATCGACCGCGAGGCTGAGATCCAGGCCACGGAAGCCCGGCGGCGCCACTCCCACGATCGTGACGGCCTTGCCGTTGACGGAAATCGTGCGGCCGATGGCATCAGCGCGGCCATCGAACGTCCGCCGCCAGTAGCGGTCTGTGAGGATCGCCACGGGCGCCGCACCGCGCCGGTCGTCGTCTTTGGAAAAACCGCGCCCCCGCGGAATCTGCAGGCCGAGCAGATCGAAGAGGTCGAACGTCGCGAACCCGATCGTCGTCCGCACCGGAAGTCCGCCCGTGCTCGTGAGCAAGGGGAGTGGAGGAGACCACTCCGCTGCGACCTGTTCGAAAATGCCGCTGTCGCGGAAAACGGGAAAGCGCGGGTAAATGAAACCGTCCCGGACAGTGCCGGCGAAACGGCCTTTCGTTTCGACAGTCCCGGCGACCACAAGGCTTTCGGCCCTCTTGATCGGCAGGGGCCGCAGGAGAACCGCGGCGAGCAGCGACCAGGTCGCGGCCGCCGCGCCGATCGCGCAGGCGAGAGTGACGATGGACACGACGCTGGCCCCTGGGCGTTTCGTGAGCCTGCGTAGTGCGAGTCGAAACTCATCCATTAGGCCACCTCTAACTACTATCTACCTGTTCGGCGTCAGCGCCGCTCGGCATCCTTCAGGGCGCCCATCAGCCACGGCAGGAAGACTTCATGCGGCGATTCCAGTACTGCCACGTGTGAGCGCCCGGCACCTCGTGGTACTCGTAGGCGATGCCGCGCTTCTGGACGGCGGCGGCAAGCTCGCCCTCGGAACTTCATCGTCCGCCCGAGCGCGGTCACGACGGCGTCGTCGCGGTAGCGGGCCGGGACAGCCTGGGTGGCGGGGGCCGCAACACGTGGCTGCGCAAGGAGTAACGACAAGGCGAGCAGTGGAAGCATAGGGTAGGATTATGAGGATATGGCGGGCTGGGAGGGGTTCACCGGTATCAATCACGGGTATGTGCTCGAGCTCTACGAGCGTTTTCGGGAGGACCCCTCGTCGGTCGACGCGGACACCCGCGCGACTTTCGAACGATGGACGCCGCCGGCCGATGTGGACGCAGGCCCCTCTTCGTCGTCCGAGGTTCCGGCGCGCGCGGCGGTGGCCGCGGTCAACCTCGCGCAGTCGATCCGCCGCTACGGGCACCTCGCGGCGCAACTCGACCCGCTCGGATCCAGGCCGCCCGGCGATCCCACCCTCGAGCCCGAGCGTCACGGCCTCACCGAGGATGACCTTCGCCGCATTCCGGCCAGCCTCATCTCGTCGCCGCTCGCCGCGGAGGCGTCGAACATGCACGAGCTGGTGGCGGCGTTCCGGCGCGTCTACTGCTCGACCACCGGGTACGACTACGCGCAGGTGTTCATCCCCGAGGAGCGGCAGTGGCTGCGCCGTGCGGCAGAAGATGGCCGGTTCCGCGAGCCGGCCGATCCCATCGACCCGGTGGCGCTGCTCGAGCGGCTCACGCAGGTGGAAGCGTTCGAGCGGTTCCTGCACCGCACGTTCCCGGGCAAGACGCGTTTTTCGATCGAAGGGCTCGACATGCTCGTGCCCATTCTCGACGAGGTGATCGGCGACGCCGGGGAAGCGGGGATAGGCGCGATCCTGCTCGGCATGGCGCACCGCGGGCGCCTCAACGTGATGGCGCACGTGCTCTGTAAGCCCTACGAGCAGATCCTCGCGGAGTTCAAGGAGCCGCTGTCGTCGCGCAATTTCCGTGAGGACATGGCCTGGACGGGGGACGTCAAGTATCACGCCGGCGCGCACCGCGCGATCAAGGACGGCCGCGAGATCGCGCTCGAAGTTTCGATGCCCCCGAACCCGAGCCACCTGGAGGCCGTCGATCCCATCGTCGAGGGCATGGCGCGCGCGGCCGGGACGGCGACGGACGCAGGGGGCGCGCCGAGATTCGATCCGACCCGCAGCCTCCCTGTTCTGATTCACGGCGACGCGTCGTTCCCGGGACAGGGCATCGTGGCCGAAACGCTGAATCTGAGCCGCCTTCCGGGGTGGGACACCGGCGGCACGATCCACATCATCGTGAACAACCAGCTCGGGTTCACCGCGGAGGCGGACGATTCCTACAGCACGTCGTACGCGAGCGGCCTGGCCCGCGGATTCAAGATTCCGATCGTCCACGTCAACGCGGACGATCCCGTCGCGTGCGTCGAAGCGGCGCGCCTGGCGATCGCGTATCGCGCGAAGTTTCAGCGGGACTTCCTGATCGACCTGATCGGCTATCGGCGGTGGGGGCACAACGAGGGGGACGAGCCGGCCTTTACGCAGCCGATGATGTACCAGACCATCGCGGCGCATCCCACGGTGCGCGAGATCTGGGCGCGTAC
>JANOJK010000527.1:0-1936 GCA_031408165.1 Acidobacteriota bacterium
GGAAGGCGACGGCGTGTTCTTCTTCGCCGGCGTGTCCGACGGCCGGGCGTTCGAGAAGCTCTTCGAGCAGACGCTGAACCCGTTCGCAAACCCGTCCGAGCGGCGCTGGATTCCGGTCACCGTCGATCTCTCCGCCTATGCCGGCGAGGAGATGGAAGTCATCCTGAACACCCGCTCAAGCGGCATCGGCCGCGCCCCCGACGAGCGCAACGACCTGCCGCTCTGGGGCGCGCCCGAGATCGTGCGCCGGTGACTGCTCCCTGGGGCTTTTTGCAGGAGACTATAAGTTCAGGAGACGATCTACGTAAGACGTGATTCTCCTGACCTCCTGACCTCCTGTTTTGTTTTGCAACGACTTCCAGAACTTTTGAGCACCGGCGTCCGCGAAGCGAACCAAAAGATGGTCCCTCTTCTCGATCTCCAGGAGCAATATCGGCCGCTGCGCGCGCCGTTGCTCGCCGCCATCGCCCGCGTCTGCGACAGCCAGCGATTCATCGGGGGCCCGGAGGTCGAAGGGTTCGAGGCCGAAATCGCCGCGCACCTCGGCGTGCCGCACGCCGTCGGCCTGTCCTCGGGTACCGATGCGCTGCTCGTTGCGCTCATGGCACTCGGAATCGGTCCGGGGGACGAGGTCATCACCACCACGTTTTCCTTCTTCGCCACCGCGGGCGCCGTGTCCCGGCTGGGCGCGACGCCCAGGCTGGTGGACATCGACCCGCTGACCTGCAACATCGATCCGGTCGCCGCGGCGGCCGCGATCTCGTCCCGCACCCGGGCCATCATCCCGGTGCACCTCTACGGCCAGTGCGCCGACATGGATCCGATCCTGGAGGCAGCGCACCGGCGCGGCATCGCCGTCGTCGAGGACGCCGCGCAGGCGATTGGCGCCACTTACAAGGGACGGCCGGCCGGCTCGATGGGGACCGCGGGCTGCTTCTCGTTCTTTCCGAGCAAGAACCTCGGCGCCTTCGGGGATGCCGGCCTGCTGACGACTGGCGACGAATCGCTGGCCCGCGAGATCCGGCTGCTGCGCAATCACGGCGCGGAGCCCAAGTACTTCCACACGCGCATCGGGGGCAACTTCAGGCTCGACGCGCTGCAGGCCGCGGTGCTGCGCGTCAAGCTGCCGCACCTCGAGGGCTGGAGCGCGCGGCGCCGCGAGAACGCCGATCGCTACGATCGCCTGTTCCGCGACAGCGCGGCTGCAGGTCGCATCACCCTGCCGGCGCGGCACCCGCACTGCCATCACATCTTCAACCAGTACGTCGTCCGCGTCCCCGACCGGGACGCCGTGCGCGCCCAGCTGGACGCCGCCGGGATCGGCTGCGAGATCTATTACCCGGTACCGTTTCACCTGCAGGCGTGTTTCGCGCCGCTCGGCTACCGCAAGGGGGATTTTCCTGTCGCCGAGGCCGCCGCGGCCGAGACGCTGGCGCTGCCGATCTTCAGCGAGCTGACCGCCGCGCAGCAGGGCGAGGTCGTGGATGCGGTGACGGCGGCGCTCCGGTGACCCGATGCGCGTGCTCGTAACCGGCGCGGCGGGGTTACTCGGCTCCGCGGTGACCGAGCGCTTCCGCACGAGCGGCGACGAGGTGCATCCCGTCGGCCACGACGCGATCGACATCGTCGACGCGGCGGCGGTCGACCGGCTGGTCGCCGAGCTCCGGCCGGACGTGATCGTGAACTGCGCCGCGTACAACGACGTCGATGGCGCCGAGGTCAATCCGGCGGCGGCGCTCGCCGTGAATGCCTTCGGAGTGCTGGCGCTGGCACGCGCGGCGCGCGACGCCGGCGCGATCCTCGTCCACTACAGCTCGGATTTCGTGTTCGACGGCGACACCGGGCGTCCGTATGTCGAAGAGGACGCGCCGAACCCGCAGAGCGTCTACGCGGCCTCCAAGCTGCTCGGCGAATGGTTCGCCGCCGACGTGCCGCG
>JANOJK010000571.1:0-3048 GCA_031408165.1 Acidobacteriota bacterium
TACAGGGGATCGATCGGCGTCGGCGTGAAGCAGAGGACGAAGATCACGATCGCGAACAGGAAGAGCAGGTGGCGGCCGCGGCCGAGCGGCTCGTGCTCCGCGAGCACGCGCGGATGGCGCGGGCCGAGGAAATACAGCATCGCCACCATCATCACCGTCATCGCCACCCAACTGTAGGAGATGAAGCACATCACGACGGCGCCCGCGACCGTCGCGAACGAGAAGAACCGGGACCGATCCCCCATCGTCGCGTAGGTCAGGTGGCCGCCATCGAGCTGCCCGAAGGGGAGCAGGTTCCACGCCGTCGCCAGCATGCCGAACCACGCGGCGAACACGACCGGATGGATGTTGACGGAATAGCCCTCCGCGATGGGGCCGAACTGCAGCCATGCCGCGAGCCGGAACAGCAGCGGCTCGCCGAGCGAGTAGCCCTCCATGTCCGGCGGGACGGGGATCACGTTCGAGAACTGCATCCCGACGAACAGCAGCGGCACGAGGACCACGAAGCCGCCGATCGGACCCGCGATGGCGATGTCGAACAGGGCGGCGCGGGTCGGGAACGCCTCGCGAATCTTGATCACCGCCCCCATCGTCCCCGAGATCGACACGAAGGGCAGGAAGTAGGGCAGCGTGGCGTCCACGTTGTACCGGCGGCACGCCACGTAATGGCCCATCTCGTGGGCGCCCAGGATGCCGAGCACCGAGGCGCTGTAGACCAGCGCCTGCCCCCCGTACGCCCGCCAGAGCATCGACAGCGCCTCCCAGGCGCCGGCGTCCTCGGCTCCAGGAAGGACCGATCGCGTCCCGAACTCGCCCGCGAACGAGGCATAATGTTCGAGGCCGATGGCGGTCGTGGTGGCGACCGTCAGGACAAACAGCAGGATGTGAAGCCACCACCGGTTCTGGAACCGGCGAAACGGGGGCGGAAGCGGCGGGAAAACGGTCAGCCTCCGATGTTCTGGAGGTCCTTGCCGGGCTTGAAGCGGATCGTCCGGCCCGGGGGAATCCGTACTTCCTTACCAGTGCGAGGGTTACGGCCGATGCCCCGCTTCCGGGGCTTCACTTGAAACACCCCGAAGCCGCGCAGCTCGATCCGTTCGCCGCGCTGCATGGAGATCCGCATCGCCTCGAACACGGCATCGACAGCTACCTCGGCCTTGACCTTGGTAATGTCGGCGACGCGCGACACCTCGTTGACGATGTCGACCTTGATCATGCTTACTGGCTCCTCGGGAAGTGTAAATAGCGTATATATCTTCACTTACGCTGTCAAGCGTCGCCCTAACTGAGTTTTCTGACATGCCCCTCCATCGTCCCGGATCGGCCCCGAAGGTCGTGCTGGTTGGCCGCCCGAACGTGGGGAAGTCCACCCTCTTCAACAGCATCACCAACTCCCGCCAGGCCATCGTCGCCCCGCTGGCCGGGACGACCCGCGACGTGAACGCCCGGGCAGCGGAGTGGCAGGGGAACCACTTTTCCCTCGTCGATACCGGGGGGATGTTCGGCGCCCAGACCGACCCTCTGCATGAGCTGGTTGTCGAGCAGGGGCGGAAGGCGATTGCCTCCGCTGACCTCGTGGTCCTGGTGGTGGACGGCCGGGAGGGGCTGGTTCCAGGGGACGAGGAGATCGCGTCCGCGCTCCGATCCGTGACCGGGCCGGTCATCATCGCGGTCAACAAGACCGACGACCGCCGGGCGAAGGGGCGCTCGGTGGAGTTCTACACCCTCGGGTTCGAGCCGATTGTCGAGATTGCGGCGGAGCACGGCCAGGGGGTCGGGGATCTCCTCGACGAGATCGTCGCGCGCTTTCCCGAAGGCACGAGCGAGATCCCGGAGGAGCCGAAGGACGTCGAGACCCGGGTGGCCATCGTGGGGCGGCCCAACGTCGGCAAGTCGTCGCTGCTCAACCGGCTGCTGAAAGAGGAGCGCGCAATCGTCAGCGACATGCCGGGGACGACGAGGGACACCGTTGACGCGGTACTCAGGTGGCAGAAGCGCACCTTCAGGATCCTCGACACCGCGGGCATCCGGCGGCCGGGGCGTGTGGCGCGCGGAGGGCAGGTCGAGGGGGTGGCGGTCGTCATCGCGCGCCGCGCGATCGAGAAGGCGGATGTCGCGGTGATCGTCATCGACTCGGTCGAAGGAGCGACGGACCAGGACGCCACGATCGCCGGCGAAGCGGACAAGGCGGGCGCCGGGGTCATCATCGTCGCCAACAAGTGGGACCTGATGAAGGGGCGCGGACACGACTATTCGAAGGAGTTCGACGAGAACCTGCGCCACCAGGTGCGGTTCCTCGACTACGCCCCCATCCTGCACATCTCGGCGCTGACCGGCGAGCGGACGCCGAAGCTGCTCGAAGCGATCGACACGGTCGTCGCCGCGCGGAACAAGCGCGTCACGACGGGCGAGTTGAACCGCTGGGTCGCGGAGGTGACCGCGGCGCACCCGCCGGCGAGTCCGGGCCGGCACGAAGTGCGCATCATGTACGCGGCCCAGACCAACGTCGCCCCTCCGACGTTCGTGTTCTTCACGAACGTCGCGACGTCGTTCCATTTCTCTTACGAGCGGTTCCTGATCAACCAGCTTCGCGAGTCGTTCGGGATGGAAGGCACGCCTATCCGGATCCAGGTACGGCGCCGCAACAAGAGCAAGCGCTCGGGGACGGGGAAAAGCTAGAACGTATCTCACAAACCGGGACGCTGCTGACCGGCGTCAGCGAACGAGCGGCAGCGAGTGAGCCACGCGAACGGAGCGCGCCGGCGAAGCGGCGCGCGAGAGAGCGTGTCGGGGAGTCCGAGGGGCGAAGCCCCTCGGATAAGGCTAGAATCCAGTGATGTTCCCCACAATTCTTGCCGCGATCCTGCTCGTCCTGCCCGCCGCGCAAGCCACCGACTGGAAGGCGGTCGAGGAGGAGGCGCTCCGGACCCTCCAGGGTTACGTCCGCATCAACACGTCCAATCCGCCGGGGGACGTGACCAGGGCCGCCGACTACCTCGGCGCGATTCTGACGCGCGAAGGCATCGGCGTGAAGCGCTACGAGTCCGG
>JANOJK010000642.1:0-7292 GCA_031408165.1 Acidobacteriota bacterium
CGCAACCAGGCGCAGATCTTCGTCGGCGTCGCCACGAGGTCGCACCAGGAGGGAGACGAAGTGGCGGCGCGGCTGCGCGGCCTCGGATACGAGACGGCCGACCTGTCGGGCAACGAGATGGCCAAGCTCCACGTGCGTCACATGGTGGGCGGGCGATCGCCCGACGTCCGGTCCGAACGCGTCTGCCGCTTCGAGTTCCCCGAGCGCCCGGGCGCGCTCCTGGAATTCCTCGACGCCGTTGGCGGGCGCTGGAACATCAGCCTCTTTCACTACCGCAATCACGGCGCCGACTTCGGGCGTGTGCTCGCCGCCTTCGAGGTGCCGGAGCCGGAGCGGTCCGCCTTCGAGGCGTTCCTGTCGGGCCTGGGCTACCGCTTTCAACTCGAGGAGAGTAACGACGCGTATCGCCGATTCCTGGGCCCCGACAGCCGGCACTGACCGTCCCGCCCGTATAATCGGACTGATTCAGACTCGGACTAGCCCCTTCCATGCCGCTCATCGAGCACTCGTCGCTGCCGACTTTCCGCGATTTGCGTCGCCAGGGACAGACTGTCCTCACGGTCGACGACGCCCGGCGGCAGGACGCGCGCGCCGTGCATGTCGGCCTCCTCAACATGATGCCCGATGCCGCGTTCCAGGCAACCGAGCAGCAGTTCATGCGCCTCGTCGGAAGCTCGAGTCAGCCTGCGCATTTCTATGTGCACTGCGTCACCGTCGAGGGGTTGACTCGCAGCGACGCCACCCGGGCCTACATCGCCCGGCACTACGAGGACATCGCCTCGATTCATGCCGGCGGCCTCGATGCCCTGATTATCACGGGGGCCAACCTGGTGAATCCGGGCCTCGAGCATCAGCCCTTCTATCAGCCCCTGACGGAAGTCATCGGGTGGGCAAACGAGCACGTCACCTCGGTGCTCTGCTCCTGCCTGTCGACACACGCGCTGATGAAGTTCCTGCATCGGATCGACCGCCGTCCTCTGCCGGCCAAAAAATGGGGCGTCTACAGTCACCAGGTCGTCGCGCCCCGGCATCCCCTGCTGCGCGGAATCAGCACGCCGTTCGATGTGCCGCACTCACGCTACAACGCCATCACGCGCGAGCAGTTCGAGGAGGCCGGCCTCACCATTCTGATCGAGAGCGCCGAAGCCGGCGTCCACGCGGCCGTCAGCGAGGATCAATTCCGCCGCGTCTATTTCCAGGGCCACCCCGAATACGACGCCAACAGCCTCCTCAAGGAATACAAGCGTGAGGTCCTGCGCCATTTCCACGGCGAACGCGACCTGCCTGTGTTCCCGGAGCACTACATTTCCGACGGCGCGGCGTCGGTGATCGGGCGCTATCTGGAGCGCGCACACCAGGCGCATGCCGCCCATGCGCCCCTGCCGGAATTCCCGGAGGCCGAGGTGGTCCCCTTCCTCGACAACACCTGGGCAGCCACCGCCAGTGCGATTTTTGACAACTGGCTCGGCCTGGTCTATCAACTGACGAACCCGGACCGTCGCATTCCTTTCAGGGATGGCGTTCACCCACGCCGGCCGTTGGATGCTCTGCCCGCGGGGCCGGACACGAACTCTGATTTTTCAATGGAGCGAACAAATCGATGAAGGACGAAACGCTGGCCATACACGCGGGCTATGTCACCGACCCGACCACCAAGTCGGTGGCCGTACCCATTTACCAGACCGTCGCGTATGAGTTCGACAACGCGCAGCACGCTGCCGATCTCTTCAATCTCGTGGTTCCGGGCAACATCTACACCCGCATCATGAACCCGACCAATGACGTGCTCGAACAGCGCGTGGCGGCCCTCGAAGGGGGCCTCGCGGCACTCGCGCTCAGTGCGGGGAGCGCGGCCGTCACCTACTCCGTCCTGACGATTGCGCAGGCCGGCAACAACATCGTGTCCGTGCCGATGCTCTATGGCGGCACCTACACGCTGTTCGCCCACGCGCTCCCGAGCTGGGGCATCGACGTCCGATTCGCCAAGGACGACAGCGCGGCGGCCCTCGAGGCCCTGATCGACGACAAGACAGCCGCGGTGTTCTGCGAAACCATCGGCAACCCGGCCGGCAACATCCCCGACCTCGAGGCGATCACGGCGATGGCGCACAAACACGGCGTGCCGGTGATTGTGGACAACACCGTCCCCACGCCGGTGCTCATGAAGCCGATCGAATTCGGAGCCGACATCGTGGTCCACTCGCTGACCAAGTACATGGGCGGCCATGGCACGTCGATCGGCGGCATCATCGTCGATTCCGGCAAGTTTCCCTGGGCCGAGCACAAGGCGCGCTTTCCCATGCTGAACAACCCCGAGCCGGCGTATCACGGCGTGGTCTACACCGAGGCGCTGGGTCCGGCCGCCTATATCGGCCGCGCCCGCACCGTGCCGCTGCGCAACACCGGCTCGGCCCTGAGTCCGTTCAATGCCTTCCTCTTCCTGCAAGGCATCGAAACCCTGGCGCTGCGGATGGAACGTCACGTCGCAAACGCGATGACGGTGGCCCACCACCTGGAAAAGCATCCGGCGGTCGCATGGGTGACCTATGCCGGACTGAAATCATCGCCCTTCTATCAGCTGGCGCAGAAATACACCAAGGGCCGTCCGTCGGCGTTGCTGACGTTTGGCATCAAGGGAGGCTTTGACGCGGGCGTGAAATTCTATGATGCGCTCAAGCTCTTCAAGCGCCTCGTGAATATCGGCGACGCCAAGTCCCTGGCCGCGCATCCCGCATCGACCACGCATCGGCAGCTCAGCGAAGCGGAGTTGAAGGGCGCAGGCGTGACGCCCGACATGATTCGCCTGTGCATCGGCATCGAGGGGATTGAGGACATCCTCGCCGACGTCGACCAGGCCCTGGCGGCCGCCAGGGCGTGACGGCAGCCGACCGAACCGTGGCGGTCGCGCGACGCACGATTGTCGTGGCCGCCCTCTACTGGGGTGCCAGCGAAATTTTGATGTTCTTCACGGCCGCGCCGTCCTTCATGAAGCGGGCGCACCCCTGCCAGTTGTTCTTCTCGTTGATGACTTTGAACACCAGGACGTTCTGACCTTTCACGAGCGTGACGTCGCCGCTGTCGGTGTCCTTCTCGAGGGTGCGCGTCTCTGCGAACTTGACGACCGGCTTGCCGTTCACCCACGCCTTGGCCTGGTCGTTGGAGCCGATGAACAGCTTCACCGTCAGCTCCTCGTCGGCGATCACGTACGCGACGGCGTAGCCGGCGACGTCCTCGCCCCGCTCTTTGCCGAACGCCTGGAGGAAATCGATGAAGAAATCCGAGGTCTGATGCGCCGTCCAGGTCAGCGCCTTGCCGTTGACGCTGACTGAGGTCCCGGCTTTGGGCTTGATCGTCGCCTCCCCGCCGAGGACATCCTTGTCGATCTCGGAAGCCCCCGAGTCTTCCGCGACGGCAATGGGGGCCAGGACCAGCCAGTTGCGGATGAATCCATCCGCGTCGGGGCTGAACGTCTCCGGCGCGGGGAGGACGATCGCGCTCAGGACGCCAGCGATCAGGATTGCTCTCATGGGATCTCCTTGCAGAATTATCGAACTCGAATAGTAACCTCAGGACGCCGCACGGCAACGGAAAAAGAGTTCAGAACCAGTCGTGCCCCTGGCGATCGCGACGACCGCGCGAGCACGAGTCCACGAAGTGCCGACGCCGGGGGGCCTCCGTCAGCGCGTGACCGTGAGGTCGTCGTCCTTCGTCTCCCGCGCCGCCAGCAGGCCGATCGTCGTCAGGCCCGCCGCCACCATCAGGTAGTACCCCACGTAGTGCAGCCCGTAGCTCGTCGCGAGCCATGTCGCCACATACGGCGCGAGCGAGGCGCCGAAGATTCCCGCCAGGTTGAACGTCAGTGAGCTGCCGGTGTAGCGCACGGACGTCGGGAAAAGCTCCGACAGGGCCGTCCCGAGCGGGCCGTAGGTGAACCCCATGAGCGCAAGCCCCAGCGCCATCGTCGCCATCGCACCGGCAGTGCCCGCCGAGAGGCCGGGCGCGAGCACGAAGCCGAACGCCGCGATGGCGCCTGTGGCCCACAACAGCGTGCGGCGCCGGCCGTGGCGATCGGCCAGGACCGCCGACAGCGGGATGGTCAGCGCGAAGAAGAGAATGCCGAACAACTGGATCAGGAGGAACTGCTGCCGCGTGTAGCCGAGCACGGTGGTCCCCCACGACAGCGCGAAGACGGTCATCAGGTAGAAGAGGACGAACGTCGCGAGCGCCATCATCGTGCCGAGCACGAGCGCCTTCGGATAGTCCCGGAACACGACCACCATCGGCAGCTTGACGCGCTCGCGGCGCGTGAGCGCCTGGCGGAACACCGGCGTCTCGTGGATCGCGAGCCGGACGTACAGGCCGACGACGACGAGCACCGCGCTGGCGAGAAACGGGATGCGCCAGCCGTAGCTGAAGAACTGCGCGTCGGTCAGCAGCGACGAGAGCAGGAGGAAGGTGCAGGCGGAGCACACGAACCCGACGGGCGCGCCGAGCTGCGGGAACATCCCGTACCAGGCGCGGCGGCCCGGCGGCGCGTTCTCGATCGCGAGCAGCACCGCCCCGCCCCACTCGCCCCCCAGCCCGAGCCCCTGCCCGAAGCGGCACAGCGCGAGGAGCAGCGGGGCCGCGACGCCCACGCTCGCATACGTGGGCAGGACCCCGATCAGCACCGTCGAGATGCCCATCGTGAGCAGCGCCGCGACGAGCGTGGTCTTGCGGCCGACGCGATCGCCGAAATGCCCGAACAGCGCCGACCCGATCGGACGCGCGAAAAACGCGAGGGCGAACGTGGCGAGCGATTGCAGCGTCGCGGCCGCGGGATCCGAGGCCGGGAAGAACAGCCGGGGAAAGACGAGCACGGCCGCCGTCGCGTAGATGTAGAAGTCGAAGAACTCGATGGCCGTGCCGATCAGGCTCGCAAAAAGCACCTGGCGCGGGGAGTTGACGAGGGCGGCCGCCGTGCCGGGCTGGGCAGTCATGGGGGCCGCGATTGTAGCGCGGCGCCGCGTCAGCGGATGCCGAGCTGCTCCAGGCGCCGCATGTTGTCGAGCGCCGGTCCGTAGTCGGGCCGGAGCGCGAGCGCGCGCCGGACACGCTGCGCCGCGTCCGGCAGCCGGCCCAGGGCCGCCAGCGCGCTCCCGAGGTTGTTCTGCATGAACGGCGAGTCCGGGACGAGATCGGCCGCGCGCTCGAAATGCGGCAGCGCCTCTTTGTACCGCCCGTGCGACGACAGCAGATTCCCGAGGTTCACGTGCGCGTCCGGGAACTCCGGGTTGATCGCGAGGGCGCGCCGATACGCCGTCGCCGCGTCGCCCGGCCGCGACGCGCGGCTGAGCGCGTTCCCCAGGTTGAACGGCATACGCTCGTCGCGCGGCGCGAGCGCAGCGGCGCGCCGGAAATGCGTCAGCGCCTCGGCCAGGCGCCCCTGTTCCATCAGCGCCGTGCCCAGATCGTTGTGCGCAGTCGCGGAACGCTCGTCCAGCCGCAGCGCCGCTTCGAGCGGCGCGATGGCGTCGGCGAAGCGGCCGACCTCAACGTAGGCGGCGCCGAGGAACGCCTGGTAGTCGGCGTTGGCGGGCGCCTGCCGGACCCGCAGCTCCCCCATCGCCACGTTTGCCAGATGGTCGCGGACCTCGAACGACTCCACCAGCCGCGCGGCATCCGCGCGCGACTTCGGCAGGAGCTGCAGTCCGAGCTCCGCCATCTCGTCGGTGGACTTCGGTCCGATCTGGACGCGCACCGGCGGATGATGCGGATTCTCGAGGTTGTCGTCCGAGTTGTCGTACGTGTACCGCATCGTCACCTTCGTGCCCGCCGGCAGAGGGATCGGCGTGGTGTAGCGGTAATCCTGCTGCCAGTGGAAGCTCCACGCCTTGATATGGAGCAGCGGCTTGACCGCGCCCTCGGGCAGTGCCGCCGTGACGCGCATCTCTCTACCCAGGTAGTGCGCATGCGGATAGACGCCCATGAGATCCACGGGCACCGGCAGCTCGTACGTCTCGGTGACGACGTAGTCGCGCTGCCCGGCGGGGATGTCGATCGCCTTCGAGCTCATTTTGACCGTCACCGGCGTCTGGATCGGCGGGGTGTCGGTGAGGAACAGGCCGATCGTCGGCTGGATCACGAGCGGCTTCTTCGAGGGAATCAGGTGGAGCTCGATGACGAGATCGGCGCCGCGATCCAGGCGCCACGGCATCCGGTCGGGCGAGAGGATCGCCCCCCGCCCCGGCGCCCAGCCGATGAAATGCCCATCGGGATCCTGGACGCTCCCCCACGCCATGCCGTCGAACCCCGGTTGTCCGTCTTCACCGTCGCGGCGCCGCGACGCCTGCGTCGGATCCACGCGGATGACCGCGTGGTGGATCGGCGCGCCATTGGTCTTGAACTCGACAGCGCGCACGAAGGCCGCGGACGTAAGCGCGGTCCGGATCACCAGGTTGCGATAGATGTCCTCGGCGCCAGGGCTCGCGGTGTACGGACGCGCCGGGGTCAGTACCGCGTCGGGGCGCCCGAGCTGCCAGCCCTCGGCCCACGCCGGCGCCTTCGGCAGGTCTTCGGGTCTGCCTTCCTCCATCCCGCCCGCCACCCAGCGCTGGATCGCGTCGATCTGATCGTCGCGCAGCCGCCGCTCGCCAACGATCGGAAACTCCCCCGGCTCCGGCAGCCACGGCGGCATGTGACGGGCGCGCGTTTCCTTCGCGACCGTGTCGGCGTGCTTGACGGCGTCCGCGTAGGTGAGCAGGGAAAACGGCGCGACCTCGCCGGGCCGGTGACACGAGACGCAGTTTGCGTAGACGATCGGGGCGATGTCCTTGTTGAACGTCACCGGCGAGGGGGCATTGGGCGGCGGCGAAGGCTGACGGCATCCGGAGGCCGTGAAGGCGGACGCGAAGAGCAGCGCGAGCTGAATTACGCGGAGGCGCTCAGTGACCAGGCTCACGCCGGGAATAGTACTCGGTGGCGCTGCGGCGCAGCACGCCCTCCTCGGTCAGGGTCGTCAGGATCCGCGCGCACGCGGCGTGGTCGACGCCGAGGAACCGGCTCGCCTGCTGCAGCGTCAGCACGAGCCCCGGCATGTCATGGAATTCTGCGACGATGCGCCGGACGATGGCCTCGCGCCGCGCGAAATCGCGCCGCTCCCGGCCGGTACGGGGCCACAGGCCCATCCCGACGGCCCGGCCTTTCACGTCATCGAGCGAGGGGAATGAGGCTACAGATGGATTGGTTCGCGTCATGGCAATTCCGTCCCGTCTGTCGCAGGGTGTACGCGGAGTCCGGCTGATGATACGCCC
>JANOJK010000675.1:0-5920 GCA_031408165.1 Acidobacteriota bacterium
GACGCCCGACGGCTCGCAGGGGCCGCCCGAAGTCCGCTATCGCGCGCACGTCGCCTTCTCGACGGCGTACGAAGTGCTCCAGAAGATGGAGCAGGTGCACAACCGCCGCAAGGCCTTCATCTACGTCAGCAACGGCTACGATTTCGATCCCTTCGCGAAGTCCCGCGCCAAGGAGTCCAACGAGCGCTTCTCGTCGATGAGGGGCAGCAACGGGAGCTCCGAGGGCTCCGATAACAGCCAGGTGCCGGAGACCAATCCGTTCTCGAAGACCGGCAATCAGTTCGCCGCCGCGGACCTCGCGTCGGAATTATCCGAGCTCACGCGCCAGGCCAACCGGGCCAACACCGCGATGTACACGATCGATCCACGCGGACTCGTCGGCGGCCCTGATCTCGACGAGACCAAGCTCGACACGATGGATTGGCAGGATCACATTCGCGAGACCCAGAGCAGCCTGCGCGTCATCGCCGAATTGACCGGCGGCTTCGCCGTGGTCAATAACAACGATTTCGACAAGGCGCTGAAGCGGATCGACGCGGAAACGAGCGACTATTACGTTTTGGGTTACTACTCGACGAATCCGGATCCGCTGAAGAAACGGCGCACGATCGAGATCAAGGTGAAGACCGCAGGCAAGTACGAGTTGAACTACAAGCCGTCGTACACGCTGAAGCCGCCGCCCGCCGTGAAGTCATCCTCCCGGTAGATCCAAGTTATTGGAGTTCGGAACGCGCCCCGTACGGCGGCCTTTCACGGCCGGCGCCATCCTGCTATACTTTAGTCTCCCTTTTCCGATACTTCGTAACCCAGCTCCTCGTGGAGAGACAACAGATGACATTCCGTACCAAGGCCGTGTGGAGCCTCGCGGCAGCGCTGTGTATCGCGCTGTACACCGTGGTCCCCGCCCGCGCACAGACGGTGACCACCGGGAACATTACCGGCACGGTGACTGATGCGCAGGGAGGCGTCCTTCCCGGCGCCACGGTGACGGCGGTGCATACCGATACCGGCACGCCCTACGAGACGGTGGCGGGCGCCGACGGGCGCTACAACATCCTGAACGTGCGCGTCGGCGCGTACGTGGTCACCGCGAACATGAGCGGGTTCCGGGATCAAAAACAGGAAAAGATCCAGGTGCAGCTCGGCGCCGAGCAGACCGCCGACTTCACGCTGGCGCTCTCGTCGGTCAGCGAAACGGTGGACGTCGTCGCCAGCACGCCGCTCATCGACCTGGCGCGCGCCGGCACGGGCGACAATATTTCAAGTGTCGTGAAGGAATCGCTGCCGACCATCAGCCGCAGCATCGCCGACATCGTCCGCATCAGCCCCATGTTCAATTCGCAGGGCGGCAGCGCGGGCGACTCGGCGTCGGTCGTGTCGGTGGCGGGGAACAGCCCGCGCTACAACGGCCTCCAGATTGACGGGGCGGCGAATAACGACCTCTTCGGACTGGCGAGCTCCGCGGGCGCTCCCGGCGGCACCGCCGAAACGCAGCCGATCAGCCTCGACGCCATCCAGGAAATCCAGCTCGTGGTCTCGCCGTATGACGTGCGGCAGGGCGGGTTCACCGGCGGCGGCATCAAAGCGAACACGAAAAGAGGCACGAACAGCCTGCACGGCACCGTCTTCTACTTCACGCGCAATGAAGACTGGGTCGGCAAGGGGTTCACGGACCGCAAGATTTCGACCCTCAAGGACATGCAGGGCGGCTTCAGCCTGGGCGGCCCGATCATGAAGAACCGCGCGTTCTTCTTCGGCACGGCGGACTACGGCCGCAAGGAGCGTCCGGTCGGCTTCTCCGTCGACCAGGGCGGCCAGACGACCGGCAATGCGGCCCTTGTCGATCGCTTCGTCGCCGACCTGAAGACCCTGTATGGCTACACGGTGCCGGGCGATCCCAAGGGTGAGTTCACCAAGCGCACCGACAGCGACAAGTATTTCGTGCGCGGCGACTTCAACGTCGCCAAGGGGAACCAGCTCACCGTGCGCCACAACTTCATCGACGGGCTGAACGATATCAGCAGCACGAGCCTGACGACCTACCGGTTCCCGGATGCGTATTACCGCTACTTCAGCGAGACCAATTCGACGGTCGGCCAGCTGAACTCGCAGTTCGGCAGGGGGGTCAACGAGTTCCGCCTCACCTATACGAAGGTGCGCGACCGCCGCGGCAACCCGGTTGGCGCCTCGCCCTTCCCGGCCGTCACGGTCACGCTCAATGCCAGCCCGCGCTTCGATGTCGTGGCCGGCACGGAATCGTTCTCCGGGAGGAACGCCATCGCCCAAAACATCATCGAGCTGAACGACGCCTACACGGTCATGAAGGGGAAGCACACGATCACGCTCGGGACGCACAACGAGTTCCTCGACCTGTCCAACCTGTTCATCCGCGATGCCTTTGGCACCTACGTGTTCTCGAGCCTCGAGAACTTCGAGGCCGGTTTTGCGCAGCGCTTCGATCGCAGCTTCTCGGCGACGAGCGATCCGGCGCAGCGCGCGGCCTTCAAGGTCAAGCAGTGGGGGTTCTACGCGGGCGACCAGTGGCGCGTGCGCTCCAACTTCACGCTGACCTACGGCGTCCGGATTGACGCGCCGACCTTCCCGAACAAGCCCAACGCGAACCCGATCGCGGTGTCGAACTTCGGCTACGCGACCGACGTGGTTCCCAACCAGGTGCAGGTCGCGCCGCGCGCGGGCTTCAACTGGGATCTCAGTCGCAACGGGACGCAGCAGATCCGCGGCGGCGTCGGACTCTTCACCGGCCGCCCGGCCTACGTCTGGATCTCGAACCAGTTCGGCAACACCGGTATCGACTTCACGCGTATCGGGACTTCCAACAACACGGCCAACCGGATCCCGTTCGTGCCCAATGCGCTGCAGCAGCCGGGAACGATCACCGGCGCCACCTCGGCCGCGTTCTCGAACGAGATCGACATGATCGACCCGGACTTCAAGTATCCGTCGGTCCTCCGCGGCAACGTCGGCTACGACCGGCAACTGTGGGGCGGGTTCACGACCACTCTCGATTTCGTGTTCTCCAGGACGGTGAAGGACATCGCCTACGAGAACCTGAACTTCGTGCCTGCGGCGGGCGTCACGGGCATCGGCGGCCGGCCGTTCTTCACCCGCAGATTCGCGACGCTGAGCGACGCCATCCTGCTGAAGAACACAGACCAGGGATCGACATGGAACGGCGCGATCGAATTGCGCCGCCCGTTTACGAACGGGTTCTTCGTCAACGGCTCGTACTCGTATGGCCAGGCTCGCTCGATCATGGACGGAACCTCGGACCAGGCCGCCTCGAACTGGGGCAACGTCTATACGACCGGCGACCCGAACAACGTCCCCCTGGGGCGGTCGAACTTCGATCCGGGCCACCGCGTGACCATGACCGCGAGCTACGACGTGCCGTTCCTCAAGGTCGTCACGCCGAAGCTGTCCGTGTTCTACTCAGGACAGTCCGGCCGGCCCTACACGCTGACTTATGGCAACGACGCGAACGGCGACAACCGGTTCACGAACGACCTGGTTTACATCCCGACCGGCACCGAAGCCCTCACGTATACCGGTGGCACGTACAACGACCTGGTCACGTACCTGAACGGTGACCCGTGCCTGGCGTCGTACATCGGCCAGATCATTCCCCGCAACGCGTGCCGCGCTCCGTGGACGAACACGCTCGACGGGCGCTTCGCGATCCAGCTGCCTTACAAGCGCTACAAGACCGAGATCTCGGTGGACGCGCTGAACCTGATCAACCTGATCGACTCGAAGAAGGGCCTCTTCCAGTACGAGCCCTTCGGCCAGGACACGCGCATCGGCACCGTGCCGACCAGCGTGACCGCAACCGCGCCGCTCACGGGCTATAACATCGCCTCGCTGACGGCGCCGACCTTCCAGCGCTTCCTGCGGGACGACCTCCGCTCGCGCTGGCAGATTCAGTTGGGTGCGCGCGTCCGGTTCTAGCTCGCGCGTCCTGTCCCTGGTCGCCCGGGTCCCCGGTTCGGGGTCCCCTGGTTCCAGGGTCTCTCAGTCGAAAGGCCGGCGTCCTTCGGGATGCCGGCCTTCTTGCTTTTTGCAGGAGATCAGAAGGGCAGGAGACCAGGAGCCTTGTTCTTGTTATCGGAGAGGGCCGACCGGACGCGGGCGACGGCTTCGAGGAGGTAGTGTTCGTCGATCTCGACGCCGACGAAATCGACCCCGAGCTCGACGGCCGCGAGGGCGGAGCTGCCGAGGCCCAGGAAGGGGTCCATCAGGACGCGTGTCCGCGAGAGGCCGTGGAGCCTCACGCAGTAGTCCGGCACGCGGGGCGGGAAGGTGGCGGGATGGGGGCGTTCCTTGTCACGGCTCTGGATCGTCTGGTACGGGATGAACCAGGTGTTGCCGCGGCAGCGGCGGTTACCCCCGGCGGCCGCCCACCGGGCCACATTGGAGGCGTCCTGGTATGTGACGCCGATCGCCCGGCGGTCGAGCGCCGTGCGGCCCCCGGGAGTGAAGTGGAAGATGAATTCGTGGCAGTCGTTGAGGAAGCGATCGCTGTTGATCGGCTTGTAGTGGCCGACGTTCAGGTCGCCCGTCAGCCCGGCCGCCGCGCCCACGGCATCCTGGTCGATTGCAATGGACTTGATCCAGTGGATGGTGTTCTGGAGCTGGAGGTGCCGGCGCGCCGCCTGGGCGACGTCGAGCGCCCCCCAGGGGTCGGTCGGCTTCGACCCCACGTTCAAAAAGAGCGACCCCTGCGGGTCGAGCCCCTTGGCCGCGGCCTCGATCCAGGTCCCCGTCCAATCGAGGTAGCGGTCGCGGGGGAGCGTGTCGTCGTAGCTGCGATACTTCACCCCGAGGTTGTAGGGCGGCGAGGTGACGATTACAGAAATCGCCCCGGGCGTCATGGAACGGAGCACGTCGAGGCAGTCGCCGAGATAGAACCAGAAGGTGCCGCGGGGGGTTTGAATCCGGGTGTGGGGCTGCGGAAGCGCCGCCGGCTTCCAGGCAAGGGGCATGACGGGAATGTTAGCAGGTCACCCTTTTTGTTCACGGTTCACCGTGAACGCCGAGTCCGCTAACTTGCGTGCGCGATCTGTCCGTTCGCACCGAATCGCGCAGGGGCGAGCGTGTGATTGCGGCGATGCGCGTGGTGCGCGCAGGCGCTGCCTTTCTCTTCGACATAGACGACCTCGCGATGCGTGGCGATCTCCCGGTACTTCCCGGTCACGCACCCGCACGCGAGTGTGGTGAAGCTCAAAAGACGGACGAGACTCATCATGGCGACCCCTCCGAATCCGCAGTACTACTGAGCAACTTCTGTACCGCTGAGGTTCATGGATCGTGCGTATGAAATCTGCCCTGATTTCTGACATTCTCGTATGACGAGATGTCAACGTCGCGCCATCCGTTGAATGATGGCGCCAAAGTCTTGGATCGAGGCTCGAGGAAGGATCGAGGAAGGAGCGACGAAGGATCGAGGAAGGAGCGACTAACCGTTCTTAATTGCTTCGAACCGTTCGAGGTCGATCCTGCGTTGCTTGGTGGCGCGGCTGCGCGCGGTGCCGATATGGGCGGCGAGCACGAGATGGAGCAGTCCGCACGCCACGAGTTCCGGCGTCGTCCCGCCAATCGCGACCGGCAGATAGTTCAGCGCCGTCGCCATCAGGAACAGATTGCTGAACAGGGCATCGGGCCCGCGGCCAGGGAAGCGCTGCCCGAAGGTCATGGCCACGTGCTCCCATCCGCCATCGGGTTCGTGAAACACGTGGAGGTAACGGCCGATCCGCTCGACGTTGATGTGGAGGGCGTACACCGCTTCGAAACCCGCGGCGAGCACCAGAAGCGGGAGCAGAGCCGCAATCGGGAGCTGGATGGCGGCGGTCGTCGCGACGACGACCCCCGCCCACAGGCCGAACGTCACGGGAAGGAGGACCAT
>JANOJK010000678.1:0-1815 GCA_031408165.1 Acidobacteriota bacterium
GGCCTCGCGCTCGGCGATCAGCCGCCCGCGGCGCAGCGGGATCTCCATCGCCGCGAAGTAATTCGCGCTGACCTGGCGGTACCACGTGATGAGCGCGTCGGAGCTGCGCGTCGCGACCGGCCGCCCTTCGATCTGGAAGTCGGTGTCGCTGTCGCCGCTGAGCGGCAGCACCGACGAGAGCGCTGCGTGCCTGACGCCGGGCAACACCGCGGTGCGCGCCAGGACGGCGTCGTAGAACGCGAGACGCTGGGCGTTGTTCTTGTACACGGCAGGCGGCGGCAGCACGAACCCGCTCACGACGTTGCGCGGGTTGAAGCCCAGATCCGCGTGCTGCAGGGCCATGAACGTGCGCAGCAGCAGCCCGCCGCCGACGAGCAGGATGAGCGCGAGGGCCAGCTCGGCGACGATCAACGCGCGCCGCGCCCGGCCGCCGCCGTCCCCCATCTGCCCGCGGGCGCCCTGTTTGAGCGCGCCGCTGACGTGATCGCGCGCGGCGTGGACGGCGGGCACGAGCCCGAAGATGATCCCGGTCGCCAGGGACAGCAGCGCCGCGAACGCGAGCACGGTCCGATCGATGCCGACTTCCGCGATCCGCGGTGTGCCCTCCGGCGCAATCGCCTTCAGTCCGGCCACGCCCCACACGCCGAGGATGAGGCCCGCCCCTCCGCCGATGACGGCGAGCATGACGCTCTCGGTCATCAGCTGCCGGACGATGCGCATGCGATCCGCGCCGAGCGCGCGGCGGACCGCGATCTCACGCGCCCGGCCCGACGCGCGCGCCAGCAGCAGGTTCGCGATGTTGACGCAGGCGATGAGGAGCACGAACCCGACCGCGCCTTGGAGCATGATCAGCGCCGGTCTCGCGCTGCCGACCTTCTGCTCCTGCAGCGGCACCGGATTAATCCCCTTGCCCGTGTCCGACGCCGGGTGCTCACGCTCGAGCCGCGCCGCGAGCGTCGTGAGCCCGGCCTTCGCCTGCGCGAGCGAGACGCCGGCCCTCAGCCGGCCGATCGCGTGGTTGACGGCGGAGTTGCGTGACGGGTTCGCCGGGTTCATGCGCAGCGGCCGCCACAGCCTGGCGTTGGTGACGTGCGCCGACGTGAAGTCCGGCGGCATGACGCCGATCACCTCGTGGTTCTCGCCGTTGATCGACACCATGCGTCCGACGGCCGTCCCGTCGCCGTCGAAGCGCTGCAGCCACAGCGAGTGGCTCAGCACGACGACGCGCGGCGCGTTCGGGATGTCGTCGGCCTGGCGGAACGTGCGCCCGAGCGCCGGGCGCGCGCGCAGGACCTCGAAATACTCGAACGTCGTCTGCTCGCCAGCGAACGCCTCGGGCATCGTGCCGCCGCCGAGGCTGGCGTTCCACCCGCGAATGCTCGTCAGGCTCTCGAAGACGGCCGTTTCGGCTTTCCAGTCGAAGTGCTGCGAAGGTCCTGGCCACTCGTCGGCCGGCCCGCCCCTGGCGCGCATGTCCTGCCAGACCATGACCAGCCGCTCGGAATCCGCGTAGGGGAGCGGCCTGAGGAGCAGCGCGTTCACCACACTGAAGATTGCCGTGTTCGCGCCGATGCCGAGCGCGAGCGTGGCGACGGCGACGAGCGTCAGCCCGCGCGCTTTCAGCATCACGCGTCCGGCGTATCGAATGTCCTGCAGGAACCCTCGCAGCATGTGCCCCCTCATTCCGCGCGAAGCGCGACAATCGGATCCACGCGTGCCGCGCGGCGCGCCGGCAGCAGCGTCGCCCCGAGGCCGACCGTCATCAGCAGCGCCATGATGGCCGCGTAGGTCAGCGGATCGCCCGGTGTCACGCCG
>JANOJK010000786.1:0-4741 GCA_031408165.1 Acidobacteriota bacterium
CGGCGACCTGACGATCTCGATGCTGGAGGGGGATCGCGGCGTCCTGCGCAAGGAGTTCGACAAGCTGCTCGAGTGGATGGCGGACGAGCCCGTCCCCGACGTCATCAACCTGCCGAACTCGCTGCTCATCGGGCTGGCGGCACCGCTGCGCCGCGCGCTGAAGCGGCCGGTCTGCTGCACGCACCAGGGAGAAGACCTGTTCCTGAACGGCCTCGGCGAGCCGTATCGGCGGCGCGCGACGGACCTCATCCGTGCGCAGGTGGCGGACGTCGATCACTTTCTGTCCGTGAGCGATTACTACGTGCCATTCATGTCGAAGATGCTGCAGATTCCGCCCGGCAAGATCTCCGTCGTGCCGCTCGGCATCAACCTCACCGGGTACGAGCGCCTGAAGCGGACGGGCGATACGTTCCGCGTCGGGTATTTCGCGCGCGTGGCGCCCGAAAAGGGGCTGCACGTGCTGGCCGAGGCCTATACGGCGCTGCGCGCCCGCACGCCGGGAGTGAAGATGCGTCTCGAGGCTGCCGGCTACATGGCGCCGGCGCAGGCGTCGTACATGGACGAGGTCAAGCGCGTTCTCGCGAAAGCCGGCCTCGCCGGCGAGTTCACGTATCACGGCGCGGTGGATCGCGACGGGAAGCTCGCCTTCCTGCAGACGCTGGACGTGCTGTCGGTGCCGGCGCCCTACGACGAACCGAAGGGGGTCTTCCTGCTCGAAGCGATGGGCGAGGGCGTCCCGGTCGTCCAGCCGCGGCGCGGCGCGTTCACCGAGATCGTGGAGAAGACCGGCGGTGGCCTCCTCGTCGCGCCGGACGATACGAAAGCGCTCGCCGACGCGCTCCACTCGCTGTGGCAGGACCGTCCGCTTCTGGATCGCCTCGGCCGCGCCGGCTTCGACGGCGTCCGCGAGCACTACAGCATCCAGCGCTCCACGGATCGACTGCTGGCCGTGTACGATCAGGCGACGCGAGACTTCCGCCTGAAGGCGGAAGCTACATGAACGGGACCAGGAACGCCGCTCGCGCGCACGCGCCGGGAGTGTTTCCCGAGAGTCCCGGGCTTCCGCCTGAAACTGGAGGCGACAAGGCCTTCAGGCGGAAGGGCCGCTGATGCTGCAGGTCACCGATCTCTCCAAGGAGTACCCGACGCCGCGCGGGGCGCTGCGCGTGCTGTCGGGCGTGTCGTTCGACATGGCGCCCGGGGACGCGGCGGCGATCATGGGTCCTTCGGGGAGCGGCAAGAGCTCGCTGCTCTACATCCTCGGGGGCCTCGAGCCCCCCTCCGCCGGCACCGTCACCCTCGACGGGCGCAACCCGTTCCAGTTGAGCGCGACGGATCTCGCGGCGTTTCGCAACAAGCAGATCGGGTTCGTCTTCCAGGACCACTGCCTGCTGCCGCAGTGCACCGTGCTCGAAAACGTCCTGATCCCGACGCTCGTCGCGCCAGGTGGGCGTGACGACGAGATGCGCGCGAGGCAGCTCGTCGAGCAGGTGGGTTTGGCGGCTCGCATCGAACACCGACCCGCGGAGCTGTCGGGCGGCGAGCGGCAGCGCGTCGCGATCGCCCGCGCGCTCGTCCGCGAACCGCGGCTCCTCCTGTGCGACGAGCCGACCGGCAACCTCGATCGCGCCGCCGCCGAGAACGTCGCCTCGGTGCTGCTCGATCTCCACAAGTTGCAGAAGACGATCCTGATTGTCGTCACGCACAGTGCGGCGCTGGCGGACAAACTGCCGGTCAGGTTCGATCTCCTGGACAGCCAGTTGCGGCGTTCCTGATATGACGAATCACGGTTTACGCACGAAGATCACAAAGATCACAAGGGTCACGAAGGTCACAAGGACACCAGGATTCTGGCTGTCTCTGGCTCTTTCTGATCTTCGTGGTCTTTGTGAACTTTGTGTGGAGCCCGTCTGCCGGCAATGAAAGCCCGCACCCTGGTTCTGCGCGGTCTCCAGCATTACTGGCGGACCAACCTTGCCGTCATCGCCGGCGTCGCGACCGCCGTCGCGGTCCTCGCGGGCGCGCTGCTGGTCGGTGATTCGGTGCGCGGCAGCCTGCGCGATCTCGTCCTGCAGCGACTCGGGCGCGCCGACCGCGTGGTCGTCGCCGCGACCTTCTTTCGCGAAGCGCTCGCGGACGATCTGCAGAAGGATCCGGCCTTCCGCGCCGCGTTCGCCGGCATCACGCCGCTGGCCGTGATGCAGGGGCTCGTCACCGATCAGGAATCGGGCCGGAGGTCGTCGCGCGTGCAGGTGTACGGCGTCGACGATCGTTTCTGGGCGTTCCACGGCGCCGCCGGCAGGAGCGGGCCCGCGAACCGTGACGCGTTCCTGAGCCGCGCCCTGGCGGCGGACATCGGCGCTACCGGCGGCGGCACCGTGCTGGTGCGCGTGGAGCGACCGTCCGCGATCCCGATCGAGTCGCTGCACGGGCAGAAAGAGGATCCCGGACGGACCATGCGGCTGACGGTGCGGGGGATCGTCCCGGCATCGGAGCTCGGCGACTTTTCGCTGCGCCCGCAGCAGGGAGACGTGCGCGCGGTCTTCGTGCCCCTGAAGCGCCTGCAGCAGGATCTGGAGCAGGCCGGCAGGGTGAACGCCATGCTGGTCTCGGATCAGCCGGGCGCCCTTCGCGAAGGCTCCGGCGGGCAAACGCGCGCCACCGATCTGAATGCGCTGCTGCAATCGCTCATCAAGAAGGACGCCCGGATCGAGGACTACGGGCTGTCGCTGCGGACGCTGGACGAGGAGCGGGGGATCGCCCTCGAGGCGGCCGCGGGTCTCCTCGACGCGCCCCACTCCGCGGCGGCGACGCAGGCCGCGACGCTGACCGGGCTGACGGCACGGCCCGTCTTCACGTATCTTGCGAATTCCCTGCGGAGCGGCGACAGGGAAATCCCGTACTCGCTCGTCGCCGCCACATACCTTCCGTCCATCTTCCCCCCCGCGCCGCTCGAGCAGTCCGGCGCGCCGTCCCGCCCGCTCATCGTGCTGAACGACTGGACGGCTCGCGAGCTTGCGGTGACGGTTGGCGACCCGGTGACGCTCGAGTACTACGTCTGGCAGGAGCCGGGATACCTGGAGACGAAACGCGCCGAGTTCGCCGTCGGCGCCGTCGTCCCCATCGCGCGCGCGGCGGCCGATCGTGACCTGTCGCCCGTGTATCCGGGCATCAGCGAGGCGGATACGCTCGGAGACTGGGACCCGCCGTTCCCGATCGACCTCAAGCGCATCCGCCCGCAGGACGAGGACTACTGGAAGAAGTACCGCACCACCCCGAAGGCGTTCATCTCCTTCGAGGTCGGTCAGGGGCTGTGGCAGTCCCGTTACGGGGACCGCACGTCGATGCGCCTCATGCCGCGACCCGGCGAGTCGCTCGACGCCACGAGCGATCGCTACGCGGCGGCGCTCTTGGCCGCGCTCGACCCTGCGCCGGCGGGGCTCGCCGTCCGCGCCGTTCGTGACGAAGCGATCGCCGCCTCACGCGGCTCGACGGACTTCGGCGAGTATTTCGTCTATTTCAGTTTTTTCCTCGTCGCCTCGGCGCTCGTGCTGGCCGTGCTGTTCTTCCGGCTGGGGGTTGAACAGCGCGCGCGCGAAGTCGGCCTGCTGCGCGCCGTCGGGTTCAGCACGCCGCGCGTACGCCGGCTGTTCGCGGCGGAGGGGCTGCTGCTCGCTGTCATCGGCAGCATCATCGGCATGGCCGGCGCCGTCGCCTACGGCGCCGCGATGATGGCCGGCCTGCGGACGTGGTGGTCGGGTGCGGTGGGGACGACGGCACTGACGCTGCACGTGTCGGCGATCTCCCTGCTGGCCGGCGCCCTGGGCGCCGTGGTCGCCGCGATGGCGTGCATCTGGTGGACGCTCCGCGGGTTCGCCAGGGTGTCGGAACGCGCTCTGCTCGCCGGACAGATCGCCGCTCCCGCCACCGTGGTCATCAAGCGCCGCCGTGCGATCAACGCGTCCGCGGGTCTGGCGGTGTTCTCGATCCTGGGCGTGGCGCTGATGGGCGCGGCGGCCGCGAAGGCGATCGACCCGGCCGGCGCGTTCTTCGGCGCCGGCGCGTCGATCCTGATCGCCTGCTTGTGCGCGCTGACACTCTGGCTGGCCGCCTCCGCCAGGGCGTCGGCGGGCCGGGCGCGCCGCGGCATACACTCGATGACCGGCCTCGGCGTTCGCAACACGACCGAGCGCCCCGGACGCAGCGTGCTCGCGATCGCCGTGATCGCGTCCGCGACCTTCATCCTCATCTCGGTGGACGCGTTCCGGAAGGGGGACATCGACGCGGCCGATCGCCGGTCCGGCACGGGCGGGTATCCGTTGATGGTCGATCTGCTGCTGCCCGTCATTCACGATCCCAACTCGCCGGACGGGCGCCAGACGCTGGGGCTGGAAGGGCGGAGCGACATCACCATCGAGCCCTTCCGCGTGCGTCCAGGTGACGAAACGAGCTGCCTGAACCTGTACGAGCCGACCAACCCGCGCATCCTCGGCGTCAGCCGGCGGCTGATCGACGCGGGACGGTTTACGTTCCAGGGCTCGCTTGCCGCCTCGGATTCGGAGAAGGCGAACCCCTGGTTGCTGCTGACACAGACCCTCCCCGACGGAGTGATCCCGATCGCGGCGGACGCCAACTCGATGACCTACGTGCTGCACAAGGGGCTCGGGGACGAGATGGTGCTGACGCACGCCGGCAGGCCCGTGCGCCTGCGTTTCGTGGCGGCGCTGAAGGACAGCGTCTT
>JANOJK010000723.1:0-2087 GCA_031408165.1 Acidobacteriota bacterium
GGTACGCGGCTCGTCAAGTTCCTCGGTCGGTCGTGCTAGAGGCGTGGCCTGGCAAGCCATCAACCATCGAGCGCGTGCTAGGACCGGCGCGACCGAGCAGCACGACAGCGTGGGCGAGGCGGATTCGACGCACCCATAACTGTAGATCTGATCGAGTTGATTGCGGTGCGGTAATCCATCGTCGTGCTCTTTGTGCGAGAGGTGGCTACCGGCCAAGTCAATGGGCTATCACGACCCGGTGTCCAAGACAGTGACGTGCCAGTCGTGTCAGCTGGCCGCGACGTCGCAGCGTTCGGGCGAGCTCGTGCGTGCTACTCCTGAACTACTTGCTGTTGTTCCCGGCGCTGGGCCACAGCAGACGCGGGGTCGGCTGGCCCGCAACCCTGGAACAGCCTGAAACCGACTCTCTCTGACCGCCATCGGGATTACGCTCGCTCCATCACCAAGCCGCATCCTGCCCTCTCGCGAGCCCAGGCGTTTTGCGACCGCTTCGGGCTGCGTCTGCCGATCCTGCTCGCCCCCATGGCGGGCGCCAGCCCGCCGTCACTGTCGATCGCGGTGATGAACGCGGGCGGCCTCGGCGCGTGCGGCGCGCTGTTGATGCAGCCGCGAGCCATCGTCGACTGGACCGCCGAAGTCCGCGCCGGAAGCGGCTGCCCGTTCCAGCTCAACCTCTGGATGCCCGACCCCGCGCCCGCGCGCGATACCGCCCGCGAGGACCAGGTCCGCCGCTTCCTCACTCAGTGGGGCCCAGAGGTGCCGAGCACCGCCGGCGACAACGTGCCGCCAGACTTCACCGCGCAATGCAACGCGCTCCTGGACTCCGGTCCGCCGATCGTGTCGTCGGTGATGGGCTTGTATCCGCCGGAGGTGGTATCTCGCCTCAAGGCGCGACGCATCGCTTGGTTCGCCAACGTCTCGACTCTCGCCGAAGCACGCTTGGCCGAGGCGGCGGGCGCCGACGTCGTGGTGGTCCAGGGCATGGAGGCCGGCGGCCACCGCGGCTGCTTCGACGCCGACAGCGGCGAGCGCGAGATGGTGGGGCTGTTCGCCCTGGTGCCAGCCGTGGTCGACGCCGTGCGCATCCCGGTTGTCGCTACAGGTGGCATCGCAGATGGCCGCGGCGTCGCCGCCGCGTTACTGCTCGGTGCCAGCGCCGCCCAGATCGGCACCGGTTTTCTGCGCTGCCCCGAAGCCAAGCTCCACCCGGCGTGGGCCGACGCGCTCGCCGTCACAACGCCGGAAGGTACCGCAGTGAGCCGGGTTTTCAGCGGGCGCCCTGGGCGCAGCATCGCGACCGACTACGTCCGCGCCGCGACCGCTCCGGGTGCGCCCGTGCCTGCTCCGTATCCGGTACAGCGGGGGCTGACCGCGGTGATGCGCGAGGCCGCTGGCAAGGAATCCGACGTCCAGCGCATGCAGGCCTGGGCCGGACAGTCCGCCGCCCTCGCCCGCGCCGAGCCTGCGGCCGAGGTCGTGCGCCGCGTCTGGCAGGACGCCGAGGCGCTCCTGGTCTGAGCAGCCAGGGCGGGGCGCAACCCGATTTCACATCCGCACGCACCCAACAGTGAAAACCCGGCTGAACCACCGCAATGCCGTCACGAGCCCACAGAACGCGCCGCAGAACGTCGGTGCCACACGTCGACGACCACGCCCCGAACGGCGCTTCGGGCTCGTCTGCGAGCCGGCCCAATCAGGCTGGTGGTTCGATCGACTTGGCGTTTCGTCAGAGCCCTGCGGGAGCTGCAGTACTATCCTCCAGCCTGCACTGGTTGCCTTCATCGTCCAGTTCGATCACGCTGAGACGACGCACGACCAAGTCCATGCCTTACCACTACAGCGAGGTAATTAGATGTCCGAGACGGCGACCGCCACAACCTATGTCAACGAAGTCGACGAGATCACCAAAGTGATGCAGTCCTACATCGACGGTGCCCGCACCGGGAAGGGCGCGGCGATGAAGCCAGCGTTCGATGACGGCGCCACGATCTGTGGCTACGTCGGCCCCGACCTTTTCGCCGGCCCGATTCAGGGTCTCTACGACTGGAACGACGGCAACGGCCCTGCGACGGAGATCGAGTGCCGCT
>JANOJK010000750.1:0-2911 GCA_031408165.1 Acidobacteriota bacterium
CGCGCGGGTCAGCGGTGCGATCAACCTTGCCGGCATTGTCACGTCGGTGCGCGAAGACGGCTATGTGTGGCTCGATTTCGCTTTCGGCCCGCTCGCCGTGCCCAAAGACGTCGCGGCACGCGCCCGGCCGTTTGTCACTCCTGGGCCGCGCCGCTCCGGCCCCATCCTGCCGGCCACCGATCCCGGCGTCGGCGCCGTAGTGCGGGTGCTGCCGTCGGGGCGCGCTGCGCTCATCGGCGTGATCGTCAACGGGACGCGCTACTGAGCCTGCCGCCAGGTGAGGCTCTCAATTCGCGGCCTTAGCGAAGATTCGCCACACCGACTCTCTGGTCTGACTGGTCGGTTTGAGGCGAAGCTTCACTGCGGACGAGCTTCACGATTTCGCGGTACTCGCGCCACTGGCGGACGCTGACGGGGAGGAGGCCGGCTACGGGACGGGCGAGGATCACGACGGCGCAAGCGCGCGCGCCGCGCCGGTCCGGACCCTCAGGATGACGCGCCTTCGTCGAGGCACGTTCCGATCCCATGCCTACTGGAGATCTGCCACCACGAACCGGCCCGCGTCCATGATCTTCCGGTCGTCGAACCAGACCGTCGGCTTCGTGACGAGGCCGTCCAGGTGGCTGGCCACCCGCACGCTTCCGCCCATCGACTTGTTGTCGCCGAACGCGATGTGGATCGTTCCCATGACCTTCTCGTCCTCGAGGATGACGCCGGTCAGCCTGGCGCGGTCGTTCGTGCCGATACCGAACTCCGCCAGCGTGCGGGCGTCGCGGCCGTGCGGGTCGAGCAGTGCCACGAGCCGCCGCGCTTCCTCGCCGCCCGTAATCTCCTCCGCGTAACCGTCGCGGACGACGATGCGCAGGGGACTGGAGACGAGCCCGATGCCAGCCATCGACCCGTCCACCACCACGACGCCGTTCGATCGCCCTTCGAGCGGCGCCAGGTACGCCTCGCCGGTCGGGAGGTTGCCCCACGCCCCCCTGTGCCGGAACAGTCCGTCGCTCGCGTGCGCGTGGCGACCCTCGATCGGCATCGTGATGTCGGTGCCCGCCGGCGCCTGGACGCGAACGGTCCTGGTCTTCTCCATCAGCGCGCACAGCGTGGCCGTGCGCGCCGCGATGCGCGTGTAGTCGGCGTTCATGCACCGGATCATGATGTCCTCGGTCACGCCCGGGAGCGTGCCGACGCGGACGCCTGCGGCGCTTGCGGCTCGCCTGGCATCGGTGTGGGTCAGTGACTTCGACGTCGGGCACAGCACCACGTCCATCTTCGTCATCAGATCCGCAATCGGCGCCGGCGGTTCCTCGCCGTTACTCCCGCGCGGCCGCATCTCGACCAGCACGACCTCGTGTCCGAGGTCTTTCGCCGCCTGCCACAGTGCGTAACCGATCGACCGCAGCGGTTCGTCGGTCACGATGAGAACGGTTTCGCCGGCGATCGCGCCCATGCAGTCCCGAACCACGATGGTCGATGCCGACAGCAATCCTGCTGAAACAGTGTGATTCACGGTCAAGTCTCGTGGACTATTATGGCCCGTCATGCCGCCTCCTCCGCGAGCAGCCGTCACCGAAGTCGCCGAGTTCACCGCGAAGGCTGTCGTCGCCGGCATCGTGCTCGGCCTCGTGTTCGGGGCGGCCAACGCCTATCTCGGACTGCGGGTCGGGCTGACGGTCTCGGCGTCGATTCCCGCCGCCGTGATGACGGTCGCGCTCTTCCGGCTGGTCGGCCGACGCGGCACGATCCTCGAAGCCAACCTGTCGCAGACCATCGGCTCCGCCTCGACGTCGCTCGCCAGCGGCACGATCTTCACGATCCCGGCGCTCTTCATGTGGGGCGTCATCCCTCCGTACCTGCAGGTGGTTGCGCTGAGCTTCCTGGGGGCGGTCCTCGGGCTCGCCGCGATGATCCCGCTGCGGCGCCTGCTGATCGTGCAGAGCCACGACGAGCTGCCGTATCCCGAGGGCACGGCCTGCGCCGAGGTCCTTCGCGCCACGACCGGCGGCTCCCCGGCCAGCGTCTGGATCTTTCGCGGCATCGGCGTCGGCGCGGCGATCAAGCTGGTGATTGCGCTGCTTTTTCTCACGCCCGCGAGCGTGCACGGCCTGCTCCCCGTGCTGCCGAAAGCCGAGGTGGCGCTGGAGCTGGCGCCGGCGCTTCTGGGGGTGGGCTTCATCCTGGGATACCGGCAATCGGGTGTGCTCGTGGCCGGCTCGATCATCTCGGCGCTCGTCCTCACGCCGCTGATCGCGTGGATCGGCGCGGCCCTGATCGCACCCCTTCCTCCCGAGCCGGCGAAGCTGGTCATCGATATGAGCGCCGCCGAAATCTGGTCGCGCTACGTCCGCTACATCGGCGCAGGAGCCGTCGCGGCCGCGGGCATCATCACGGTCGCGCGCGGGTTGCCGACAATGGCCAGTGCGGTCGTGGCGGTCGGGAAGGGGATGCGGCGCGTCGAGGGTGGCCCGGCCGCCGTGCCCTCCACCGATCGCGATCTGCCGGGCAGCTTCGTCATCGGCGCGATCGTCATGGTGATTGCCGTCGCCGCCCTCGTGCCGGGCGTGTTCGCCGGAAACATGGGGCCGCTGCCGCGCGCGATCTGTGCCGCCGGCGTCGCCGTGTTCGGCCTGCTGTTCGTCACGGTCGCGGCGCGCATTGTCGGCATCGTGGGCGTCTCCTCGCAGCCCACGTCCGGAATCGCGCTCATCACGCTCATCGGGATCGCCTCGATCTTTGCGGCGGCCGGATGGACCGATACCGCGGCACGCGCCGCCGTGCTGACCGTCGGGACGATCGTGGCCGTCGCGGCGTCGAAGGCGGGCGACATCTCGCAGGATCTCAAGACCGGGTACCTGGTCGGCGCGACACCCGCGCGCCAGCAGTTCGGACAGCTCATCGGCGCATCGTTCGC
>JANOJK010000768.1:0-3029 GCA_031408165.1 Acidobacteriota bacterium
CCGTGATCCTTCAGGCTGCAGAAGCGGCTCTCCGAGATGATGACGTGATCGAGGACGGTGATGCCCATCAGATCTCCCGCCTGCATCATGCGCCTCGTGAGCGCGATGTCGTCCGCGCTCGGGGTTGGGTCTCCCGACGGATGGTTGTGGAAGAGCACCAGCGCCGCGGCGCCGGCGCTCGCGGCCGCGCGAAACACTTCTCGCGGGTGGACGATGCTCGCGTCCAGCGTGCCGACCGACAGCACGGTGGTGCGCAGCAGGCGGTGCTTGGTGTCGAGCAGGATGACTCCGAACTGCTCGACCGGCCGCGTGCCGAACTGGGGCACGAGGAACTCGGCGGCGTCGCGCGCGGTCCGGAACTGCATGCGTTCGCGGCGCGCGCGGACGAGGGTCCTGCGTCCGGCTTCGATGGCGGCGACGAGCTGCGAGGCCCGCGCGCCGCCGATGCCGGGCACGCGCCGCAGGTCGTCGGGGCTCGCCCGCGCCAGTCCGTGCAGGCCCCCGACGACGTCCAGGACCGCGTTCGCCAGCTCGAGCGCACTAGCCCTGGGCACCCCGTGCCCAAGCACGATCGCGAGCAGTTCGTTGTCCCCAAGGCTGCCGGCGCCCACGCGTTCGAGCTTTTCACGCGGGCGATCGTGCGGCGCGACACTCTTCATCGGACAGGCTTCTTCCTCGGACATGCCCTGCTGCTATACTTCTGCCGCCGTGCGCCGCCCTCCGCCGCCGACCACGCGGGTCACGCTGATCATCACCGCGCTCTTGCTCAGCCTGGCGGGCTGCTCGGAGCCTCCCCAGAAAGAGATCGACCAGGCGCAGTCCGCGGTCGACCTCGCCCGCACCGCCCGCGCCGACACCTACGCGGCCGAAGAGTACGCGGCCGCCTCGTCCGGGCTGCAGAAGGCGCGAGCTGCGGTCGTCGAGCGTGACTACCGTCAGGCGCTCAGCTACGCCATCGACGCGCGCCAGCGCGCACAGCACGCGATCCGGCAGGCCGCGGACGGCAAGGCGCGCGCCCAGCGCGCCACCGGCGATCTCGTGAACGAGGTCGTGGCGAGAACGAAGCAGCTCCAGACCGCTCTCAGCACCGCCGAAGCCGCGCGCGTGCCGTTGAAGGAATTGCGCGCCCCCCGGGCGGTGGTCACGGAAACACAGAAGGCCTTGCAAGAAGCGCGCACCGAGATTGGCGCGGAGAATTTCGACAAGGCGGGAGAGATCCTCTCGCCCGTACGCAAAAAGCTCGACATCGCCATCGTGGACGTCCGGAAGATTCCGCAACCGTCCCGGACGGTCAAAAGCAAGCGCCGGTAAGGGTCGCTGAACGCCCCAGTGGCTACACCGGCCAGCGGACCTCGAAGAGCACCTCCGCCCACCCGGTCAGGAAGATACCGGCCTCGGTCCACTCGACGCGCTGCGCGCCGCCGGGGGCGATGACCTGCACATCGCGCGCGGCGCCGCCGTAGGCGATCGCGGCGACCGCGGCTGCGCAGGCGCCAGTGCCGGACGCCTCCGTCGGGCCCACGCCGCGCTCCCAGATCAGGATGCGCACCCGGCCTGGCGCTTCGACCGCGGCCAGTTCCACGTTCGAGCCCTCCGGGAAGACGGGATGCACGGCGAGCTTCGCCGCGATCCGGTGGAGCCGCTCGGCCGTCACCTCCCCGAGCACGACGCATTGCGGATTGCCGACGCGGAGGGTGACGGCGTCCACGGGCGTCCCGTCCACATCGATCGTCTGCATGTGCAGATGCTCGGGGTGCCCCATCGCGGCGCGGAATGTCAGCCGCCGGTCTTCCCGGGCGAGGAGATCGAGCGTCTTGCGCCCTGCGTCGGTCTCGATCGTCACGGTGTCGCCCACCCGCATGTCGCGGGCCCTCGCCAGCCACGCGGCCAGGCAGCGCACGCCGTTGCCCGAGACCTCAGAGAAGCTGCCGTCCGCATTGAGGAGGTGCATGCGCCCGCCTGCGCCCCGACGCTGCGGCGGCGGGGCAAGCGCCTCTGCCGGCCACTCGTCGAAGACGATCAGGCCGTCGGCGCCGATGCCGCGATGGCGTTCGCAGAGCGCGCGCGCCAGTGCCGCGCGATCCGCGCCCGGCGGGACCTCCTCCTCTCTGAGCATGAGGAAGTCGTTTCCGAACGCGTGCGCCTTGACGAGAGTCCTTTGGTGCAGAACGCGAGCAGGTGCCAACCGAAGCGGCGGACCCACGCGCGCGGCAGCGCGTTGAACGTACCGACGAAGAACGTGTTGAAGAGCATCCCCTTCCAGCCGCCGTGAAGGCGTGACTTCACGGGAAACCGCTCCTCCACGATCCTGACGTCACGGAAGCCGGTGAGCAGGTTCCGGAACTCGGCGGCGCTGTAGCGCTTCAGGACGGGCGCGTCCTCGTGCTCGAGCGGAACCTTCATCACCTTCGAGAGCCCATTCAGCCACGAGACGCGGTTGTAGACCTGGAACACGGCGGTGCCGCCGGGCTTCAGCACCCGCCGGCATTCGCCGACGAGCGCGGCCTCGTCCGCGGTGTACTGCACAACGCCGTGGGCGAAGACGAGGTCGAACGCGTGGTCCCCGAACGGCAGGTGCTCGCCGTCCGCCTCGCGCAGATCCGCGGTCAGACCCTGCTGGGCGAAATTCTGCGTGGCCAGAGCGATGGCGGAGGCGGCGAGGTCCACGCCGGTGACGAGCGCCCCCCCGCGCGCGAACCGCACCAGGTCGGTACCCGCGCCGCAGCCGACGTCGAGGACCTTCCTGCCGCGGTACCCGTTGAAGTCGATCAGCCGCGGCAGGTGGTGGAGCTTTTCGAAATGGTATTGATCGAGGTCTGCGAAGAACTGCGCCGAACCCGGCGTGTGTGTGCTGATGTCGAGATCGTGGATGTGGTGATTCCAATACTCACGGACTCTCGCGTTGTCAGACATGCACACCCGTCACGGCCCACGGCCTGTTCACAAAGGTCACGAAGACCACGAGGATCACCAAGGCTTTTGTGATCTTCGTGATCATTGTGGCCTTTGCGACGAGCGCGTCCGCCGTG
>JANOJK010000797.1:0-3603 GCA_031408165.1 Acidobacteriota bacterium
GGCGGTGCGACACCGGGCATCGGCGGCGCCGGCCGCGGCGCCGGCGGTGCGAACCCGGGGACCGGCGCGTCCAGCCGCGGCGCCGGCGGTGCGACGCCGGGCATCGGCGCGGCCAGCGGGGTGCCTCCGCGCGACGCCGGCGGCGGAGTGGGCGCCGAGGGGGGCGCGGGAAGCGCCGCGGGAGAAGCAAGCGCCGGCGTGTGCGCAGAGGCAGGGGGCCGCGGGGCGGGAGGAGGCGGCGGCGGCGTCACGACCGCCCACAGCACGTCGTCGCGCTTCAGACGCAGCGCGATCTCGACGCGAAGCGAGCGCCCGACTCGTACCCACCGGCTCGACGGATATAGCCGTTCGAGCCGCGCGATTGTCTGGATGGCGGCCGGGTGGTCCCCCAGTTCATGCTCGCTCTGCGCCAGCCAGAACAGCGCCTCGTCGCGATTGGGCTCGCGCCGATCGTCGGCCACGGCCTGCAACTCCACGATCGCGCGCGCCCATTGCTCGTCGGCGATGTATCCCTTGGCGCGCTCCATCCGCTGAGAGTCCGGCGCCGCCGCGGCTGACGCGCCGGCGCCGAGCGCCACGGAGCCGGCCACGACCATCATCGAAATCCAGGTCCGCATCTTCATGTCTGCCTCAGTTTCCCGCCGCTCCGGCCGCGGTCACGACCTGCATCTTCAGGACGAGATCCCTGCGGGCGATCAGCCGCTGCACGCGCTCGAGCGCCGCGCGATCGCGCGTGTCGCTCATCGACGCTTCCAGCAGCACCGTTTCCAGATCGCGCATCACGCGCTCGACATCCTGGACGCCGTCCTGCAGCGCCGCCTGCCGGTACAGACGCGTCTCGCTCAGAAGCGTCCCGGCGAGCGTCCGCTCGTATTGCCAGTCTTCCGCCCGCGCGTGGGGATCGCGCGTGGCGAGCCCCAGGACGACCAGCCTGGAGCGCTCGAGGTGCTCAGCGCTCCCTTCGCGCAGCGCGCGATCCGGGTGCGCGTCCGCCTTCGCCACCGGAGTCGCGACTGCGGGCGCGTGGACGGCGACCGGCGGGACGGGCGCGGCTCCGAAGCGCGCGGCCATGAGCACGCCGATCGCGACCAGCGCCAGGGTCGCGGCAAGGGGGAGGAGGGTTCTGATGGTTCGACGGTTCCAGAGCTCGACGGCTCCAGGGTTCGAGGGTTCGAGGGTGCGAAGGTTCCGGGGTTCGACGGTGTGCGCGACGGCCCGATCGAGGCGGCGCATGAAGCCCGACCAGTCGCCCGCGGGCGGTGCATCCACGAGCGCGCGTGCTGCGAGGGCGTGCCGGATCGCGTGCAGATCGTCGAGCCGCTGGCGGCACGGCCCGCATCCGCGGAAATGCACGTCGAGCCGGGCGCGATCGTCCGGATCGAGCTCCCCGTAGAAGTACAGTTCGACGTCGGGGGAGTCGATGAGCTCGCACACGCTCATGCGCGCCCCCCCGTCGTGACGCGGGCGCTGGTCAGCGCCGCCCGCAATCGATGCACCGCCGCATGGAGCTGACGCTTCACGGTTCCCTCCGCCAGGCCGAGCGCGCCGGCGATTTCCGACAACTTCATTCCTTCGTGGTGCCGCATCGTGAAGACGAGCCGCTGCCCCGGTGGCAGCCGGGCGATCTCGGACTCGAGCACGCCGCCGATCTGCCCGCCGTAAGCCTGCGCCTCGGGTCCCGGATCCTCCGCCGGCGTGTTCACCATCTGCAGTTCCGCCTCTTCCGTGAATGGCGCCCAGCCGGCCGGCGATTGCCGCCGCTTATGGTCGATGCAGGCGTTCATCACGATCCGGTACAACCACGAGGTCAGTTGCGCGTCGTACCGGAACCGGTCCAGCGAACGGTAGACCTTGATGAAGACGTCCTGCGCGATGTCTTCGGCATCGTGATGGTGGCCGGCGAACTGATAGGCCACTCGATACACCATGGCGCGATGCCGCTCGACGAGCGCATGGAACGCGGCGCCGTCACCGGCGGCCGCGCGAGCTACGAGATCCGAATCGGTCGTCGCGCGATGGCCGCCGTCCACTGTCAGGAATATGACGCAAAGCGGGCGTCCCGCGGCCGGGCGCTGGGTGAAGCTCTGGGACAGCGGCGTCCCGGGGGACCGCGTGGCGTCGCACCTGGCCCATGACGGCAGGGTGCATGCCCTCACCACGAGCGGCATCGTCACCTGGCACCTGCCGAGCACGGACCCCGTGTGGCAGCACGAGGGCAGGTTTCGGGGCACGCTGGCCGTGCAGGACGCCTCGCTGCTGGTGCTGAGCTACGACGAGGCCGGCAACGCCGAGCTGGGCTGGTGGGACACGGTCCGCGGCAGCCCGCGCTCGTCGCAGCGGGTCGGCCATCACGGGTCCAGCGCACCGCCCGACACGACGTGGTCGTCGCGGATCGTGGCCAGCGGGGCGGAGGTCTTCGTGCAGCACGCCACCCCGGTGCGCGCGGCCGACGGCGATCCGATGCGCACGAGCCACCTCCTGCCGGGCCGCGACAGCGGCCTTTACGACCTCGACGCCTTGCCGGTGGCGACGGGGAACGGCTGGCTGATCTACGGGAGCGACGAGCGCACGCCCGCGCTGCGCCTGTGCGAGGAGTCGCGCGAAGGAGGCGGGCTACGCTGGGTGGACCTGGCCAAGCGTGACGAGCGGCCCGCGTTCCATCTGCCGGAGCTGCCGCTCACGGTGACAGGAGGCACGGCGTGGGTCGCAGGTCGTGCGTTCGACCTCGCCTCGCGGCGGGTCGTCTGCGCGCTCCCGCAGGTGCAGATGCGCTTTCGACCGGTTCCGGCCGAGGGACACCTGCTCGCCGTCCCGGACGCTTCGCGCCTGACGGCCTGGCGCAGCGCCGCGACGCCGCCGGACGGACCGTTCGGCCTGGGCGCGCTGCAGAGCGCGGAGGGCGCAGGCCCGCCCGCAGCGCTGACCGGCGTGGACGGACGCATCCTCTTCGGGGATGCCACCGTGTACTCCGGCGTGTTCGACGTCGACGCCCTCGCCGGCACGCTCACGCTGCGCCCGGCCAAGGCCAAGCCCGTCACGCGACCGCTACGCGCTGCGCAGGTGGTCCTGCAGGGGGCGGAGCGCCTGCTCTACGTGGCCTCGCTCACGTGGCTCGAACGGCGCCTGCTGCGGTGTGCCCGCCTGGCGGCCAAGGAGACCGTCCTGGCGGCGCTCAAGCCCGCCGTCGCCGCCCGGCACGCCGATCTGATCGTCGAGGTGATCCAGGAGGCGTTGCAGCGCGGTGCGAGTGACAAGGAGCTGGCGACTGCGCGCCGGGAGGAGCAGAAGCTGCGAGCGAACCCGCTCAAACCCTACGAGCCCAAGGTGATCGAGACGCGCGCGCGCCTGGCCGAGGCTTCCGGGCTCACGCCAGCACAGCTGCTCTCCGTGCTGGCGAGCGGGCTCGCGGACCCGCGCCCGGCGGTGCGCTCTCCTCTGCTGCGCCGCGTCCTCGCGCTCGAGCCGAGCCATCCCGAGGCGACGGCGCTGGTGCGCGCCGCGCTGCCGACCCACGTCGTGGTGCCGGAGCCCTTCGTGGCCAGGGACTGGATCGACGCGCGCGAGGTCCTGTCCGGCATCCCCACCAAGAACGTGGATCCGCCG
>JANOJK010000810.1:0-7515 GCA_031408165.1 Acidobacteriota bacterium
CGGTGATCGGCCCGACCAGGAAATCGAGCAGGTCGAGGCAGTGCGATGCGAGGTCGAGGAAGAGTCCGGCGCCGGCGTGCGCGGGATCGAAGCGCCAGTTTGCCGCGTCCGCCCCCGTGGCGAGCGTGTCGGTGACCTGGACATGCACCGACGTCAGCCGGCCGATCGCACCTTCGGACAAGAGTGCCCGTACTCGGAGGAAGCGGGGGAGCGCGCGCCGGTAGTACGCGACCCAGAGCGGTACCCCGGCCGCGCGGAACGCCTCGACCATGCGCACGCACTCGGCGTGGCTGCGCGCCATCGGTTTTTCGACGAGGCACGGCTTGCCCGCCGCGGCCGCGAGGATCGCCAGCGGCTCGTGGGTGCCGGGCGGAGTGGCCACGTAGACGGCGTCGATCTCCGGATCGGCGACGAGCGCCTCAGCGGTGCCGTGGACGCGCGGCACGCCGTGCCGCCGCGCGTAGTCTTCCGCCTTCGCCCGGTCGCGGCGCATCACCGCGACGAGAGAGGAGCCGTCCGCCTGTTGCAATCCCGGTCCGCTCTTGACTTCCGTCACGTCGCCGCAGCCGATGATGCCCCACCTGACGCGTTCCATATAGCGTGCGCACAGCATACCCGCTCGGACGAAAGAGAAACCGCTTAAGATACGGCATGGATCGACGAGACTTCCTGAAACTCAGCGGATCCGCGGTCGCCGCGGGTGCGCTGGCGGCGGAAACGGCGATCGCCGGCACGCAAGCGGCTGCGGCGCCGCTGACCGCGCCGCCCATCGGCACGGTGCGCATCGGATACGTGGGCATCGGCAGCCAGGGCTCGGGCCACGTCCGGAACCTGCTGAAGGTTCCGGGCTGCCGCATCACTGCCGTCTGCGACGTCCGGCCGGAGCGCACCGACTGGGCGACGAAAGCCATCACCACAGCGGGTCATCCGGCGCCTACCGCGTACACGCGCGGCCCCCGGGATTTCGAGCGCCTGTGCGAGACCGAGGAGCTCGATCTCGTGTACAACGCCACCCCGTGGGAGTTTCACGTGCCGATCATGCTCGCGGCCATGAAGAACGGGAAGCACACCGCCACCGAAGTGCCCGCGGCGATGACCGTCGAGGATTGCTGGGCGATGGTCGAGTCCGCGGAAAAATACCGGAAGCACTGCGTGCTGATGGAGAACTGCAACTACGACCGCGCGGAGATGATGGTCTATAACATGGTCCGCCAGGGCCTGTTCGGGGAGATTCTTCACGCCGAAGGCGGCTACCTCCACGATCTCCGCGGCGTCAAGTTCGCCGATGAAGGGGAAGGGCTCTGGCGGCGGGCGTGGGCGATGAAACTGAACGGAAACCTGTATCCGACGCACGGGCTCGGGCCGGTCGCGAACTGCCTCGACATCAATCGCGGCGATCGCCTCGATCACCTGGTCTCGATGAGCGGCCCGGCGCGCGGCCTGCAGGACTGGGCGGCCGCGAACCTGCCGGCGGACTCCCCGAAACGCAAGGAGCGCTACGTTCTCGGCGACGTCAACGTCAGCCTGATCCAGACCGCGCGGGGGAAGACGGTCGTGGTCCAGCACTGCACGAACCTCCCGCGTCCCTACAGCCGCATCAACATCGTCCAGGGCACGCAGGGGCTGTTCCAGGGGTATCCCGATCGCGTCTACGTCGAAGGGCGCGGCAAGGCGGACCAGTGGGTCGAGGCGCAGACGATGTTCGCCGAGTTCGAGCATCCGCTCTGGAAGGAAATCGCCGAAACCGCGAAGGGGGCCGGGCACGGCGGCATGGACTACATCGAGGATTACCGGCTGATCAAGTGCCTGCGCGACGGACAGCCCACGGATTTCAACGTGTACGACGCCGCGTCGATGAGCGCCGTCGTCGGCCTCAGCGTGCAGTCGGTCGGGCGCAGGTCGGCGCCGGTGGACGTTCCGGACTTCACGCGCGGCCGGTGGAAGACGCAGGCGCCGCTGCCGATTTTCCACATGTAACGATGCGCACCACGCGGGCGGTCGTTCTCGCGCGCGGGCTGGGTACGCGGATGCGAGAGTCCGACCCGGCCGCGCAACTCAGTGACGCGCAGAGGCGCGCCGCGGACGCGGGGATCAAGATGATGATCCCGGTCCACGGCCGGCCGTTTCTCGATTACGTCCTCAGTGCGCTGGCCGATGCCAGCCTGACGGAGGTCGGGCTCGTAGTCGCCCCGGACCACGAGGCCGTCCGCGATTATTACGCGGCGCACCCGCCGGCCCGCGTCGTGCTCAGTTACGTCGTGCAGCCGGCGCCGAAGGGGACGGCCGACGCCCTGCTGGCGGTGGAGCCGTGGGTGGATGGCCAGCCCTTTCTGGCGATGAACGCCGACAACCTCTATCCCGTGCCCGTTCTCCACGCACTCGCGGCGCTCGACGAGCCCGGCCTCCCGGGATTCGAGCGCGAGGACCTGATCCGATCGAGCAACATCCCCGAGGAACGGATCCGGTCCTTTGCGCTGGTCGACGTTGATGACGAGGGATATTTGACCGCGATCGTGGAGAAGCCGGCGGATCCTCCGCCGGACCAGCCTCCGCCGGGGCTACGGCGGCCGGCCGAAGCGCTGCGCGCGCCGCTCATCTCCATGAACCTCTGGCGGTTCGACACCCGGATCTTCGGCGCGTGCCGCGACGTGCCGCGGTCGGCCCGCGGCGAGTTCGAGCTGCCCGAAGCGGTGGGGCTGGCCGCGCGGCGCGGCGTACGGTTCCGGACCATTCTCGCGCGCGGCCCCGTGCTCGACCTCTCGCGGCGCGCCGACGCGTCCGACGTGGAACGGCGCCTGGCGGGGGCGGCGCCGCGCCCGTGACCGGCGCGCATCTGGCGGCAGCGCTCGTCGCGCGTGGACTGGACCCTGACGCGCTGGCCGCGAAGGCGGCGCTCTTCGATCTCGTCCTGACCGCCTTTCATGGCCACACCGGTCAGTCTCCGCGCCATGCCTGGTGGGTTCCCGGGCGGCTCGAGGTCTTCGGGACGCACACGGACTACGCCGGGGGCCGCACGCTCGTCTGCGCGGTCCCCAACGGTCTCGCGGTGGCGGCCAGCCCTCGCCCCGACGGCAGCCTGCACGTGCTCGACGCACGCCGCGGCGACCGGCTCGTCCTCCGCCGGCTGGAGGAAGGCGGGTTCACGGGCTGGCACCACTACGTGGAGGTCGCGGCGCGCCGGCTCGCCGCGAACTTTCCGGGCGCCGCGCTTGGGGCCGACATCGTCTTCGCGGGGGATCTGCCGCGCGCGTCAGGCATGAGCAGCTCGAGCGCGCTGGTGGTCGCAGTGTCGACGGCGCTCGTCCGCATGGCCGGCATCGACGAACGGCCGGAATGGCGTGCGAATATCGCGGGCGCCCTCGACGTCCCTGGTTACTACGCCTGCATCGAGAACGGCATGACGTTCGGCACACTCACGGGAGACGCGGGCGTCGGCACCCACGGCGGCAGCGAGGACCACGCCGCGATCCTCGCAGCGAGCCCCGGACAGCTCTCCGCCTTCGCATTCGTGCCGATGCGGACCGCCGGAACCGTGGCCATGCCGGCCGAGTGGCGCTTCGTGCTGGCGCCGAGCACCGTGCGATCGTCGAAGACCGGCAATGCGCAGGCCGCCTACAACAACCTGGCGCGCGGCGTTCAGGTGCTGCGCGACATCTGGAACGCCGCCCACCCCCGGGCCGCGTCGCTCGGCGCCGTGCTCGCGCAGGGGGGAGTCGAGGCCCTGCGCGATCTGGTGCGGGCGTCGTCGCTCGCGGACTGGCCGCCCGACGTCCTCCGGAAACGTCTCGACCACTTCATCGGCGAGGACGCGCGGATCCCGGAAGCGCTCGAGGCGTTCCGCGCGTCGGATGCCGCCCGGCTCACCGCGCTCGCCCAGGCGTCGCAGGACGAGGCTGAGCATCTGCTCGGCAACCAGGTTCCGGAGACGATTGCGCTCGCGCGCTCGGCCCGGGAGCTCGGCGCGTTCGCCGCGCGCAGTTTCGGAGCGGGTTTCGGTGGGAGTGTGTGGGCGCTCGTGGCTGAGGACGCGGAGGCGTTCGCGGCGCGCTGGCACGACGGCGCCTTCGTCGCCCGGCCCGGCCCGCCGCTGACGCCACTCATGCCGTAAGCGGGCGGCTCAGCGCGATCAGCGGACCACGATCGGCGAGGAGGCTTCCGGCAGAAGGACCCGCGCCGGACCGCTGCCGTCCACGGGGGCAACCCAGACGTCGACGAGCGCGCTCTGGCTCGAGCGCGG
Source organism: Acidobacteriota bacterium (assembly GCA_031408165.1). Classification (GTDB taxonomy): domain Bacteria; phylum Acidobacteriota; class Vicinamibacteria; order Vicinamibacterales; family 2-12-FULL-66-21; genus JAICSD01. Next base: position 4,238 of record JANOJK010000810.1, read on the forward strand.
CACCCCATACAGGACGTGCAGGTCGTCCAGCCACTCAATCTGGTCGTCGACCGAACGAGTCTCCGCCGCGATCGGACGCTCGGCCATGGTCGCGAGATCGAGGACGTAGAACCGCCACGGCGCGAGCGCGCCGCCGACGCGCTTCTTGAACGCGAGCAAACGATTGTCGGGTGAGAGGGACGGACATTCGACGTTGTCCCTCAGCACGGTCAGTTTCCGCAGGCCCAGATCTCCCCTCACCAGGTACGTGGAGGTGCCGCTCTTCAGCGTCGCGTAGAAGAGGTTGCTGTCGCGCGCGAACGTCACGCCCCAGAAATTGAAGTCGGCCGCCTTGAAGCGCTCACCGTTGCGCCACGTGGAGAATCCTTCGAGCTCTCCCAGTTCGTCGCCGCTCGCCATGTCGATGAGCGTCGTCTTCGTGGAGAACGCGGTGCTGGTGTAGCCGTGGACCTGCCCGGTGACGAACACGGTGATGGTGCCCACACGCCCGTCGGGAGAAATCCTCGTGCGGCTTGGCTGGCCGCCAAGTGACAGTGTGCGAACCGGCGCGAAGCGTTCATCGAAGATGACGCCCTTGTAGGTCGTGAGCACGCCGCGATCGGCGCTGAGGCAGATCCCGCGACCCCCTGAAAACGACACCCGCTCGCATCCGAGCTCCACCCTCACGCGGGCGTCCGGCGACGCGAGGGACGCCAGACCCAGCTTCCCGTAATCCGCGTCCATGTTGACGCCGCGGAACAGAAAATGGGGGGCGGTCGAGATGGCCACGGCCGCGGCAGTGTCCGTCCGCTCGGCCGCTGCGGGCGTCGCCACGGAGGCGGACGCGGCCTTGCCGGAATCGCGGGTGACCACCCCTGTCAGGACGATGCATGCCGTCCCGGCCAGCACCATCCCGATCGCGGCTCGTCGTCGGGTCCCGCTCGACGACGGCGCGCGGAACCTGGCCGTGAGGCGGCTTCCGATCGTGCTGAGGCCTGCCGCAGCGAGCGGCAAGAGGACGAGCGAGTAACTGACATATCGCCCGTAGACGCCATCCGGTCCGTAGGGCTCGGTGGCCGCGTGCAGGAGATCGCTCCAGGGAAGGAGGCGCGCTTCCGCGGATTCGTGGAAGCCGTACAGCGCCGCCTGGCCGATGAAGATCGCGCCGAACACACGAGTGGCGGCGATGAACGGCGCGGGCGGCAGGCGCGGCCCGATCCGGCTCCACGCGGCTGCGACGAGCAGCGACGCCAGCACGCCGGCGCCGACCGCGCGCGTCGCCTCGAGCGATCGCAGTTGCAAGGCCGCGGTTCCAAGGACCACAGCGATCTCCATCCCCTGGCGTACGATGATGAGCGTGGCACCGGCCGCGAACGCCACGCACGTCAGCCCGCCCCGGCGCCCTGCAACGGCCCGTTCGCCAGGCGGCGGGACGTGGCGCCACGCGATCGCCGAAAACCATATCCCCAGCGCCGCGGCCGTCCAGGCCAGCAGCGCTTCCCACTGCGCTTGTTGCAGGCTCTGCTGAAAGAGATATCCGGCCAAGCAGGTCAGCGGAATGGACGCCGCCATGCCCTGTCGGATCCCTTTGACGGCGCTCCGATCGGACACGGAACGGAACCAGGCGAGGCAGAACACGACCGGCAGAAAGGCCTGGATGCCCTGCGAGAGCGTGCGGGTGAAAAGGTCGAACATGGGTATGCCTGCGGTGTCAGCAAGACGCCAGCCACTCAAAACAGCCCGGAAATGCCGGATTCAAGAGACAAGGCTTCCAAACAGTCCGAAAGTCTGCCGGAGGGCAGACAAAAGTCGGTCCTGGTTGCGACTGGAGCCTTCTTGTTCGAAGTGTCGCCGCGCGACCAGTGACACTGGCCGCCATTGTCGCGGTGCTTGCCGTGGTCGGTATGGTCTCGAGCCGCGTGCCCGCGCGCCTCGCGACGGGGGTCGATCCGATCGTGGCGCTGAGAGCGGAGTAGAAAAGCGAACTACAAGCTACAGACGGTCAACCCCTCAGCCGCCTCGCGTATGCATCTCGAGGTGCGCGTCGCGCCTGAGCGCCGCGACCGGGATCAGCACCTCGCGCGCGGGGGAGCTGACGCGCTCCTCCGCGCCGCGATCGGCACGCATCGACCACACCGTCGAAATGAGGTGCGCGAGCTCCTCGCCTGTCGCGCCTTCGCGGAGCGGATGTCGAAGGTCGAGTCCGCCGCGCGCGTAGAGGCACAGCAGCCACAGGCCGTCCGCGGTCAGGCGGCTGCGGTCGCACGCCGCGCAGAAGGGCTCCGTCGTCGATGCGATGATCCCGAAGGTCGTCCCGTCGGGCAGCCGGAAGCGCTCCGCCGGCGCCGAATCCCGCCCCGGCAAGCCCTCGATCGTGCCGTACGCCTGCGACAGCCGCGCCAGGATTTCCCCGCGCGATACGACGGCGTCCATCGACCAGTGCGTCGCGCCGCCGACGTCCATGTATTCGATGAACCGGACTTCCGCGCCGACCGTCCGGCCGAACTCCAGCAGCGCGGGCAGCTCGTCGTCGTTGCGGCCGCGCAGGACGACCGTGTCGATCTTGAGGGAGTCGAAGCCCGCGCGTGAGGCCGCGTCGATCCCGGCGAGGACGGCGGGCAGTTCGTCGAACCGGGCGAGCGACTGGAACCGATCGCGGCGGAGCGTATCGAGGCTGATGGTGAGGCGGTGCAGGCCCGCTGCGCGGAGCGCGGCGACCTGGCCGGCCAGGAGTACGCCGTTGGTCGTGAGCGCAAGATCCCGGATCGCAGGGCGGGCGGCGAGAAGCGCGATCAGGTTCGGGAGATCGCGCCGGAGGAGAGGCTCCCCGCCGGTGAGCCGGACCCGGTCCACGCCGAGCGCAATGAAGGCGTCCGCCAGAATGGCGATCTCTTCGAAGTCGAGAAGGCTCTGGCGGGGCAGCCAGGCATAGTCGATCTCCGGCATGCAGTACTGGCACCGGAGGTTGCAGCGATCGGTGACGGAGATCCGCAGGCTGCGCAGCGGCCGGTCGAAGCGGTCGAGCGTGGAGGGGCGCACGCCCGCATTATGCCAGCAAGCCCGACTCGAACCCGTTCGTTCAGGCGCGAGCGCTGTGGGCCGCCCTCAGGAAGGGCATCGGGGGAGCGATTGCGCAAGATACGCGGTCCACCTGCTCAACGATCGCGGCGGCGGTCACGGGGCGGGCCAGATACGCGGCCGCTCCCAGTTCCTGGGCTTCGGCCTGGAAGCCCGGACTCGGCGGACCGACGACGATGACCTTGGTGGCTGGAAGTTCCAGAGAGCTGCGCAACAGCAGG
>JANOJK010000812.1:0-3250 GCA_031408165.1 Acidobacteriota bacterium
CCAACCTCCAGCCTCCAACCTCCAGCCTCCAACCTCCAGCCTCCTCAGATTTGTCGTTCAGATCCCGGTTCTGGCGGGCTGATGGTTCGTCTGTGTGCCACACCGCGCGATAAGAGGGAACATTAATGGCAGAGCTGTGCCCCCTTTGCGTGATCGGCCGCGTGGATCTGTAACTCGCGCAACTCGGTGACCGGCCGAGCGAACCGCGATCATCGCCGAATTTCGTCAATACCCCGCTCACCGCGTGCGGTACCCGGCTTGCCCTCGGAGTTGATGCGCCGTCACGCGCTCCAACACCAACTCAGTTATTCCGCAGCAGGGCACAGCCAATGACCAGCCGCTACAGCAGAGGTGTGTACACGATTGCGCTCGCGACTGTGTTAATCGCGGGCCAGGCCCTTCCTGCCATCGCGGCCGATCAAACGATCAAGGTGGCGTTCTGGAACGTCATGTCGGGGAAGGGCGTCGATGCCTTGCCGGGCCGCGCCGCGCCTTTCCACAACGTCACGAACTGCACCGACCCGTCGCAGCCGCTGAACGCCTGGGGGGTAGGCGCGTCGCAGGCCGAGCTTGCGAAGATCGCTCTCGACCCGTCGCTCGTCGCGCTCGGGCTCGCCGAGGCATGGGGCAGCGTCTGCGGCTCGGGCGAGAACGTCCGCAAGGCGCTCGGTTGGAAAACCAGCACGACCGCGCAGAACGGCGTCACTCTCGTCGCCCGCTATGGTGTGGCGGGTCCCGACCAGTGGCAGCAACTGGACACGTCGCTGAACACCTCGCCGGGCGACACGGCGTGGGTCCTGCGCGCCCCCGTCTGCCTCGACGCGGCCTGCTCGCAGTCGATGCCGGTCTACGTCGCCCACTGGTACGGCACGGGCGCCTCCAGTGCCACCACCTACAGCCGGCAGGCGCAGCAGACGCTCTCGTTCATCGCCGCCTCGTCGAACGGTCTCCCGCACATCCTCGTCGGCGATCTGAACGTGTGGGAAGGATCCGCGAAAGTCTGCAACCAGAACCCGACCAACGGCGCGCTGCCCTACCTCCGCAACGCCGGGTACCTCGACGCGTGGCTGACGTTGCGGGGCTCGACCGAGGGATACACCGGCATGGCCAATCGCGCCGGGTGCGGATATCCGGAGGGCAACACATGGAAGCGCATCGACTACGCGTGGACCCTGCCCATGTTCCAGCCCCTGGATATTCAGCGCTTCGCCGTGACATCCGCGGGAGAGGCCTCCCCGTCCGATCACTACGGCATCATCGTGACGCTGCCGGCCCCCGGGGCGCCCGCGCCGCCTCCGGCCCCGACGCCCGTTCCACCGCCGGCCCCGGCGCCCGTTCCACCGCCGATCGTGGATCCGCCTCCGGGTCCCGTGCCCCCGGCCATCTGGGCCTCCCTCGTGAAGACCGAGGCAGCCGGCGCGACGCTCCGGAAGATCGCGGGTTGCAGCACGTGCTTCGACGCCGGCGCCGTCGGCACGCAGGCAATCAACGCGGGCGGGTCGGTGTCGTTCAGCGTGGCCTCGGGTCATCGCCTGATGGTCGGACTCGGCATAGACACGAGCGCCAGCACCAGCTACGCAATCGACTATGCCTTCAGCTTCATGCCGACCGGCCGCTGGGAGATCCGCGAGAAGAACACGTATCGCACGGAAGGCCCGTTTACGGCGGGCGACGAGTTCAAGCTCGCCGTCGAAGGGACGGCCGTGAAGTACTACCGCAACGGCGCGCTCGTCTATACCAGCCAGACTGCCGTGACGACGCCCCTGGTGATGGATGTGAGTCTCGCCAGCATCGGCGCAACCGTGCAGAACCTCGGCGTCCCCGAGCCGGTCATCGTGCCACCCGCGCCCGTCGTGAGCGCCGTCGCCTGGACGTCGCTCGTCAAGGCCGCGGCCGACGGCTCCACGCTGCAGAAGACCTCGGGATGCGGTACGTGCTTTGACGCGGGTGCCGTCAGCCAGCAGCAGATCGCGGCGAACGGTTCCGTGTCGTTCAGCGTGTCTGGCGCGCATCGGCAGATCGTGGGGCTCGGCCGCGACACCACGGCGAGCACCGGCTACGCCATCGACTATGCCTTCAGCTTCTCGGCGAATGGCGCGTGGGAAATCCGCGAGAACAACATCTACCGCAAGGAAGGCCAGTACCTTCCGACCGACGTCTTCACCGTCTCGATCGAAGCCGGCGTCGCCAGGTATTCCAAGAACGGCGTCGCCATCTACACCAGCACCGTCGCGGTGACGTCCACCCTCGTCGTGGACGCCAGCCTCGCCACCGTGGGCGCCACGGTGTCGAACGTCACCGTCAAGTAGAGCTTGCTCGCGGTCCCCGCCGGGCACTTCGATTGCAGTGCGCCCCTGCCCGAGGGCACATTTGGACGTTCTGAAACGGCTCGCGAGGCGTTACGTCTCGCGGGGACTCCGGCAGGCTCTGCGCAATATCGCAATCGAAGCGGCGATTTCCAGACGTCATCAGGCGGGTCGTCGAAAGGCACGGCGGTATGAAGCCGCGCGCGGCTTGCAGATCCAGCTGGGATCCGGGGGCCAGCCCAAAGAAGGCTGGGTCAACGTCGACCTCTTCGCCGACGCGGACGCCCAACTCGACTTGCGGGAGGACATCCCGTTCGCAGACGGATCCGCCTCGCTGGTCTACGCCGAGCACGTGCTGGAACACTTCATCTATCCGCAAGAGGTTCAGCACATCGTGCGGGAGATCCGCCGCATCCTCGCTCCCGGCGGCATGTTCAAGTTAGTAGTCCCCGATGCCGGCCGCGCGATGCAGGCGTACGGCCTCGGCGAGCAGGCGTTCTTCACCGCCAGACGGGTGCGGTCCTACCTGGCGACCGAGCGGCCGACGCCCATGCACGTCGTGAATTACATCTGCAGGCAGGACGGCCAGCACAAGTACGCGTACGACGAGGAGACACTGGCGCAGGTACTGGAGTCCGGGGGCTTTGTCGAGGCCCGGCGCCGGCCCTTCGATCCGACGCTTGATTCCGAGCGCCGGCATGCCGCCAACAGTCTGTATATGGAAGCCACGAAGCCTGCAACAGGGCAGGATGTCCAGACCTTGGCTGAGGCAGGTTGAGGTTGCGGTGACATTCGGCGCGTCCATTGCATCGCACCTTCGCCTGCGAGAACCGCTGAGGTAGCGATGTCGTCCCGAACCGAGTCCGTGCAACGGTGGGAACGCGCCGAGATCGCGCGCAGTTCCGTGGAAGCCACCCTTACCGCCGACCGCGCGCTCCGCGTCA
>JANOJK010000814.1:0-2644 GCA_031408165.1 Acidobacteriota bacterium
TGAGGCGAGCTCCGCCAGGAGGTGACCGCTCTGGCGAAACGCGAGGCTTGACGGCGCGAACACGCGGCCACGGCGCTCGAACGGCCGGAAAATCGATGACTCGAGCGCTCGCACCTGTTCGCGTGTGCGCGCGCCGGCGGCGAGTTCCTGCACAACCACGGCGCTCAGAAACGTCGTTGGAAGAGCCTGTTCGAGAAACGCGGTCAGCGCCTCGGCGAACGTCTCGTCGCGGAACGCGTCCACGAACACGTTCGTATCCAGCGCGAACTTCACGCGCGACGCTTTTCGAAGACGTCTTCAATACCGCCCGCGCGTCGCACGGCGTCTATGCCCCGAACGAGTTGGCGGCGGAATGCCACGAGGTCGAGCGCAACGTCGATCGCCTCGGTCTCGGTCTCGACGCCAAGCACGCGGCGAGCCACGTCGAGCTTTCGCTGGTCCATGACGACGTTCTTCCGCACCCAGCCCTTGCGGCGTCCCCGCGGTCGTTTCTGGCCTGTCTTTGAACGACCAGACAGATTGGTCCCGTTGGTCACGTGTGCCATGCATCACCGTATCTGTATGAATCGTATCATGCATCTGTATAGGAGCGTCGGGGCCGGGCGGAGCCGTAGAAACTGGCAGGAGGCGACCGCCCGACGCGGTCCGGAAGCGCAGGGACGACGTTCAACGTCGCGCTCTTGCTGCCTGCCTCCGTACGGGGCGGATTGAAACCGGCCGGTCATTGCGCGTATGAAACTGAAACGGCTGGGCTCCGGTCTGCCCGATGCTTAACCCGGGCCCACCGTCCCACCTCAGCGGTACCAATTTTGCTGGCCGGGTGCGACGGGAACCCTGAGGTGCAATGATTCCCCCGGTGTCGCTCACCCTTGCGTCGTTGCGCGCCTATGCGTTCCCGGCGGCACCCCGTCATCCTCCCATCCTCACCACCGTCGATGTGTCCCCGCGTGTCGTGCAGATCCGCTTGATTCTGGCGTGCGGGGTCGCGGCCTGCGTGGTTGCGGGTTCGTGCGTCGCGGCCGTCGCGGCGCTGACGGGCGCCGACCAGTTGATGGGGTTCAAGCGTCTGCTCGAATTGAATGGCGAGCGCAACCTCCCGACGTGGTTCTCGAGCGGGATCCTGCTCGTCGCCGCGACACTGCTCGGCGGGCTCGCGCTGAACGCGGACCGCCGGCATCGCGCCGCGTGGACGTTCCTGGCCGTGGTCTTCGCGGGACTCTCGCTCGACGAGACCGCGAGCATCCATGAGATGTCGAACGCCCCGCTGCGGCGGGTCCTGCACCTGGGGCCCGGGCTCTACTTCCCCTGGATCGTGGGCGGACTGTTGCTTGCGGGTCTGGTCCTCGTGCGCGAGTGGCGGCTGCTGCGGAGCCTGCCGCGCCACACCTCCTCCTGGTTCATCGTCGCCGGCATCGTGTACGTGTCGGGCGCCATCGGGTTCGAAGCCCTGGCCGCGCCGCTGTACGCCAGCCACGCGCATCCGTTCGCGCACGCCGCGCTCGTCACGGCAGAGGAGCTGCTGGAAATGCTCGGCGTCACCCTCTTCATCGTGGCACTCGCCCGTCACTGGGTCGCGTCCGGCGCGACCGTGACGCTGCGCTGCGACGACCGCGCGGGCAGCGACGCCTCTGTCGGCCTGCTGGACGCGTCGCCGCGCCGGGTGTTCCGCCTCATGCTCGCGATCGCGCTCATCCTCGCCGGCGTGAACCTGACCCTTCAGGCGGTGCACTTCTTTACACCCCTGAAGATGGCGGGTCTCGTCCGGCTGTTCGACCTGGCGCGGGAAGGGAACGTGCCGACGTGGTATCAGGCCTACACGCTGCTCGTGTGCGCGGCGCTCGCCGGAATCGTGGCCGCCCGCCAGTGGGCCGACCGGGCCCCGTTCCGCGTCCACTGGGTGCTGACGGCTCTCTTCTGCGTGTACTTGTCGGCCGATGAAGCCGCGTCGATCCACGAAATGACCGTGAAGCCGCTGCGGGCCGCGTTCCACACCACCGGTCTCTTGTACTACCCCTGGATCGTGATTGGCGGTGGCGTGGCGATCGCCATCGCCATACTGTCGCGCCGCTTTCTGGCCTCCCTGCCGAAGCCGACACGGCGCACCGTCCTGCTCGCCGCCGCGATCTTCGTGACCGGTGCCCTCGGCGTCGAGGCGTTCGGCGGCATGTACGCGGAGGCCCGCGGCCGCACCAACTTCGCCTACGGCGCCATCGCCACCGCGGAAGAGACGCTCGAAATGCTCGGCGTGCTGGTTGCCGTGCGGGCGTTGCTGGAGTACGTGCGCGACCACGTCGGAGTGGTGAGGCTGCGCCTGCTCCCATGATCAGGGTGGCCCTGCGGATGTGGGACGATGAAGGCCATGGAAACCAGGGGCCCGTTCTCGCGACGTGAATGGCTCGCGGGGACTCTCGCCTTGCTGGCGACAGGTTGCGCCTCCCGCCGGACCGAGGACAGGACGCCCCTGGCCCTCGAGCGCACGGGCCGGATCGAGACGGTGACGGGTCCCGTCGCGGCGGATCGGCTCGGGGTCACGCTGATGCACGAGCACATCCTCGTGGATTTCGTCGGCGCCGCCCAGGTGAGCCCGTCGCGATACGACACGGACGCCGTCTTCAACGCCGTGCTGCCGCACCTGCAACAGGCC
>JANOJK010000815.1:0-3346 GCA_031408165.1 Acidobacteriota bacterium
CGGCTCGCCGACAAGATCCGCGCGAAGAACCTCGTCGTCGGATCGCTCGTCGCGCCGGTGTGGCCGCCGACCGGCGGGGGATCGGCGATGGGCGGCGCCGACGATCAGAAGGCGTTCCTGACGCAGGTGCGGAAGGCGTGCGCGATCGGGCGGAAGCTGGAAGATCTCGGCATCCGCCGCTACGGCGTGATCCGCATCGACTCGGCGAGCAGCCCGGCCGAGTGGGCGAAGGACCCGGCCGGGAATACCAAGAAGATTGCCGAGACCTTCCAGAAGGCGGCCGACATCGCCGAGGCCACCGGCGAGCGGCTCGCCGCCGAGGGGGAAATCTGCTGGGGCGGCATGCAGAGCGTGACGCGGAACGTGGAGCTGCTCGAACTGGTCAACCGCCCGAAGACGGTCGGGTTCCAGGCCGACATGGCGCACACGCTGCTCTTTACCATGGGCTATAACGCGCCCGACGATCGCCTCCTCCCCGAAGACTTCGACTGGTCGGATCAGGCGGTCCTCGACGAGGCCTTGAAGAAGATGACGCGCGCGCTGCGGCCGTGGACGTTCGACTTCCACGTCGCGCAGAACGACGCGACGGTGAAGGGCTCGGGCCTGCACGACAAGACCGGCCGTCACTGCCTGCCCTTCGATCCCAACGGCAAGCTCGACATCGTCCGCCACGCGGGCTTCTGGCTGCGCGACGACAACGGGAAGGTCGAGCGCAGGTTCGACCACATCTGCTGGGACGGCTGCATGTTCCCCAACGCGGTCATGACAAAGCAGCAGACGTGGAACGACGTCCTCGGCGTCATGAAGGCCGTTCGCGATGCGCATGGCTGGGAGTGAGCGCGAGGGGCGAGGCGCGAGGGGCGAGATGCGATGAAGAATCTGAACATCGGGTTGATCGGGTACGGATTCATGGGGCGGACGCATTCGAACGCGTTCCTGCAGGCGCCGCGGTTCTTCGATCTGCCGTGGAAGCCGGTCCTGAAGGCGGTGGCGGCGCGCAATGAAGAGCGCGTGAAGAAGTTCGCCGGAAACTGGGGCTACGAATCGTACGCGACCGACTGGCGCGATCTGGTCGCCCGGAAGGACATCGACGTCATCGACATCGCCAGCCCGAACGACACGCATCACGAGATCGCGATCGCCGCGGCGAAGGCCGGCAAGATGGTGATGTGCGAGAAGCCGCTCGGGCGTAACGCGACGGAAGCGCAGGCGATGACCGAGGCCATCGAGAAGGCCGGCGTCCCCAACACGGTCTGGTACAACTACCGTCGAGTGCCCGCCGTGACCATGATCAAGCAGTTGCTCGACGAGGGGAAGCTTGGCCGGATCTTCCACTACCGCGCGAAGTTCCTGCAGGACTGGACGATCTCAGCGGAGCTTCCCCAGGGCGGCGAGGGACTCTGGCGGCTCGACGTCGCCGTCGCGGGGAGCGGGGTCACCGGCGACCTGCTGGCGCACAACATTGATACCGCCCTCTGGCTGAATGGCCCGATCGCCGAAGTCACGGCGATGACCGAGACGTTCATCAAGGAACGCAAGCACAACCTGACGGGGAAAATGGAGCCCGTCGGCATCGACGATGCGAGCGTGTTCCTGGCGCGGTTCGAAAACGGCTCGCTCGCGACCTTCGAAGCGACCCGGTACGCGCGCGGGCACAAGGCGCTGTACACGCTCGAGATCAACGGCGAGCACGCGTCGGCGTTCTGGGATCTGCACGATCTGCATCGCATCCAGTATTTCGATCACAAGGACGAAGGGCGCGTGCGCGGGTGGCGCAACATCCACGTCACCGACGGCGATCAGCCGTACATGAAGCACTGGTGGGTGCCCGGCCTGCAGATCGGCTACGAGCACACGTTCACGCACCAGTTCGCCGACTTCGTAGAGGCGGCGGCGGCCGGCAGGAGCCTGCCACCCACGTTCCGGGACGGGCTGGCGACCGATCGCGTGACCGATGCCGTGCTGCTTTCTGCGAGGACGCGTCAGTGGCAACAGGTGCCGCCGGCCGGCGGCTAACGCATTTAAAAGCATCGCTACAGGAGCAACTCACCATGATTGCCAAGACCGTCGTCGCCACTGTCCTCACGCTCGTTCTCGCCGCGACTGCCGAGGCCCGGCAGCCCCCGGCGTCCGGGACCCAGCCGCCGGCTGTGCAGCCGCCGGCGGCGCCTCCCGGCGCCCAGGGGGCGGGCCGCGGCGCGCCCGGACAACCGGCTGGCCGGGGCCAGGGGCGTGGCCGGGGCGGTCCGCAAATTCAGCCGTTCGAGAATCGCGAAGGCTTCGAGTCGATCTTCGACGGCACCACGATGAAGGGCTGGGACGGCGACCCGAAGTTCTGGCGCGTGGACGGCGGCGCGCTCGTCGGCGAGACGACCGCCGAGAGCAAGCTGACTGAGAACACCTTCGTGATCTGGCGCGGCGGCGAGCCGGCGGACTTCGAGTTGAAACTGGAGTACCGCATCAACGCCACCAACAGCGGCATCCAGATAAGGAGCTCGCACCTGCCCGCCGGCACGGAGGACGGCCGCGGCGGCACCATCAAGGGCAACTGGGTGATGAAGGGATACCAGGCGGACATCGACGTGGACAACCGCTACACGGGCCAGATCTACGAGGAGCGGGGCCGCGGCTTCCTCGCGATGCGCGGCCAGTTCAGCTACGTGCCCGAGGGGGGCGGTCCGAAGGTCGTGGGATCGCTCCAGACGACCGAAGACGCGCTGAAGGCCATCGTCAAGGCCAACGACTGGAACCAGGTCCACATCATCGCGCGCGGCAACATGATCACCGAGATTCTGAACGGCCACGTGACGAGCGTCCTGGTGGACGACGACACGAAGGGGCGCGCGCTGAAAGGCCTCATCGGCTTCCAGTGCCACGTCGGCGACCCGATGAAGGTCGAGTTCAGAAACGTAGGGCTCAAGAGATTCTAGATTGGGATTGGTGAGCGGCAGCGCGACCTCGCGGTCGACTCGTGGCGCTGTCGGGCTCCAGATACGCGGGGTTAGACCGCGCTGGTTCCGATCGACAAGATGAGCAACGATGCATCGGTCGACGCGTCGAAACGCTCGACTCGTGGCCGCTCGCTCCGGAGCAAAGACACAATCGGCGCTGTTCCCGCGTTGCCTACATCGAGCCAGATGACCTTGGGCGGGAAGCCTTCGACGAAGCTGCGTTCTCGAAAATCGGTGTCCTTGGAAACGATTGCGAACCCGTGAGCCCTCGCATACTCCCAGATCTGAACGTCCGTGGCGGCCCGAAGGCCGAGGTCTCGGACATGGGTGCTTCCCGGATACTCGGCGCGAAGGCCATTCACCAGAGCCGGACTGAGATTCGCGTCGAAGAGGAT